>PDRH01000126.1 GCA_002748015.1 Bacteroidota bacterium
GGGGATTATGACCGTATAGCTTTCCTCGATAGCTGCGACTACCTGTACCCCAATCCGGATAAACCTGGTGAAATGCTCCTGCTAGAGCGTACACTGGAACACCGATATGTCTATAGATTTGAGCTTACCCGTTGCCACCGAAATAGGGAAACTGGGGAAATCCTAGATACAGTCAAGGAGTATTTAGCAGTCCCCTACTTGCATTACATCCATGTTTCTGAGAAGTATACTCGTTTCATTCAGGCACCCGTTACCGTTGGTCTTGAGGGACACACCTCGTGCTGGTCACCCGGCAGGAACTACTAGATTGCCCGGGGCTTTTCATTACCACCGATGGTTGTGTAGATGCCCGGGTGAAGCACTTTGATATTATCGGCTGGCGCGGAAGGCGCAAGGTCTCCGTGGGCGTTGTGGGGAGTCGTTTTACGCCTGAAGTGAAGGCATTTCTCGCCAGCCTCGACGGGGACATGGTGTTTTTCCGATATAAGTATGAGTACTTCGCTCCATGGTGTTGGTGGCGTTTATATGATGACCGAGAAACCGGCAGGGTACGCCACTTTAGGAACAACTACTGGTTCGCAGACAAGCTAAGTGGCCCTTTTGTAATAACCGTCAGGATAAAGGATGCCAAGAGGAGGCACTAGATTCCCCCCCATTGCCTATCTTTGCCCCAAAAGATAGACCATGCCCGAGAAAAACTACTGCCAAGACTACTACCGCAGAATCCGCCGAACAAGCCTACCCGTACAGGTTGCCAAGCTCACCATAGGCTCAGATGCCCCCATCGCCATCCAGAGCATGACCACCACCTGTGGCAAGGACGTAGAGGACTCCCTCGCCGAGACCCTCTCACTAGTCCAGGCGGGTTGCCAGCTTGTCCGTATCACCGCCCCCGGCGTGGATGATGCCCGGGCGTTCAAGACCCTTCGCCAGCACCTTCAGGAGGCGGGGCTAGATACCCCCATCATTGCCGATATACACTATAGCCCCGAGGCGGCTCTGGAGGCGGCTAGCCATGTGGACAAGGTCCGCATCAACCCTGGCAACTACGCCAGCGCTAAGGCCGTGGAGACCGATGAGGACTACGCCCAGGCGCTCGCCGACATTGAGGAGCGGCTCCTCCCCCTGCTGAATGCATGCCGGGAGCGTGGCGTGGCCATTCGCCTGGGTGTTAACCATGGCTCCCTCGCCCCGCGGGTTGTCGAGCGCTACGGGGCGGGGGTTGAGGGCATGGTCCACTCCCTCCTTGAGCTGGTGGAGATATGCCACCGCAACGACTTCCATGCCCTGGTACTCTCGCTTAAGGCGAGCACCGTCCCCATGATGGTGGCGGCCAATCGCTTGCTGGCCTACGAACTCCAGCAGCGGGATTGGAACTACCCCATACACCTCGGCGTGACTGAGGCTGGCGAGGGCGAAGACGGGCGCACCAAGTCGGCCATAGGCATAGGTGCGCTCCTGGCCGACGGCATAGGCGACACCATAAGGGTGTCCCTGAGCGAGCCACCCGTGGCGGAAATCCCCGTCTGCCTGCAGATTATCAGCACGGTGGAACGCCTAGCCAACGTCCATGTGCCAACCCCCATTATCCCGCCATATGACCCCTACCATCCCGCTCCGCGTTCTACCCAGCGCCCCGAAGCCCTGCAGTCCTGCCCGTCCGGACTTCTCCTCATGGACTTCAGCCACGAACCGAAGGGCGACATCAAGCACTTCCTGGCACTGGCGGGCTTCGCTGAAACCGAGGGGGAAGTCCCCGCGCATAGCGAGACCACTCCGGACATCGTCCTTCTTCCCCAGGCAAC
The DNA here is from genome assembly GCA_002748015.1 of Bacteroidota bacterium. Lineage (GTDB taxonomy): Bacteria > Bacteroidota > Bacteroidia > Bacteroidales > CAJPTX01 > Bacteroides_D. Next base: position 1,806 of record PDRH01000126.1, read on the forward strand.
GAAAACCCGTGACCTCCCAGAACACCTAAAGGCGCATTTCGGAAAACCCTCGGGGCAGAATACCTACCGTGCGCTCGATGCCTCCTGGGAGTTGCTGCGCCTAAGCCCCATGGAGGCCCTAGAGCGTGAGGAGGAGCTTGCCAAGTTAGATGCTAGTACCATGGTTGTTCTGGCTGAAACCGCCCTGCGCATAGGCCTCCTGCGCTACGCCCTCTCTAGCCTCTGGAAGCGCAATCCGCAGCTGACCATCCTCATAGAATCACTTCAGCAAGCGGCAGAGGGGACTTCCCCAGAGCAGCAGCGTATAGACTGTACCATTCAGGCTGGGGCTATCCTGGTTGACCGTCTGGCGGCCGGTCTGGCCATGCGCTACGTATCGGGGGAGGAGCGCCAGACTCTAGCCCTCGGTATTCTGCAGGCCTGCGAGCTGCGCCGTGCCAAGGCCGAGTTCATCGCCTGCCCCTCCTGCGGGCGTACGCTATTCGACCTCCCGGAAACCCTGCAGTCAGTGCGAACCCACTTCGGCCACCTGCGCCACCTCAAGATCGGGGTCATGGGCTGCATAGTCAATGGCCCAGGCGAGATGGCTGATGCCGACTACGGCTACGTGGGGGCGGGGCCGGGGCGGGTTTCGCTCTACCGTGGGCAGGAGCTGGTGAAGCGCAATATACCGACAGAGGAGGCGATTGGTGCGTTGGAGCAGCTGCTACGCGAGGATGGGCAGTGGGGGGCAAGTTAAAAACTATCCCTACCTTTGCCTTAGATTACGTAGCAGAGGCCTACTAGCTTGCTTATCTTATTGAGGATAATGTGTATGAAGCGTCTAGCGTTGAATGGTTTTTCAGTTCTTATCGTGCTGATGGCGTTTGCTTTTTTAGCTTGCGATAAGGATAGCAGTGTTGGTGCGGTATCCCCAGTGAATGCAGGGCGTAAGTCTAAGGGGGCGATTGCTGGTTCAAATGGTGAGAATGCAGATAGCAAGACTCCAGATGATGGTGTTATTGTAGATCCCTCGAAGTCAAAGAATTATCTTGCTCGATTTGCGGAGATGAACTTGAGGAAGTGGGGTAAAAATACTGGTGAGTTCTGTGCCATGATTCCAACATTTGGAGAGACTGATGCTAGGCACATTAAGATGGATATGAGCATTTTCGGTACTGAAGATCGTTTCGGTGGATATTTCTCATGGATGGATTTTCCTGATTGGAGGATGCCTATTAAGGGGGTTTCTGGTGCGTACTGGGTTATACCAACTGTTCGGGAGCTTGGCGTGGTGTTTGATGGTGTATTATTCGAAAAAGTCGGTGGCAAGAGTATAGGCTTTCGGCTTAGGACTATAGAAGGGCAGAAGCATGCTCTTCGTTATGAGTTTCGTGAGGGGGCCGGGCTAGAGATACGTGCCCGCTTGGCCGGGAATGATGTAATGAGGGTAGAGAACGAACGGGATTGGAATAGGGTGGATGCGGCTTCAGAGGTGGTACGTTGCTTTCCCGCCATGGGCTATCGCCTACCTAATTCTCTGGTAATTAAGCGTGGGGTGAGAGGTGACTACTGGGTAACGCCGGGGAGTAGTACTAGGATTTGGTTTGCTGGTTTCGATAGGAATGATGCTGAATTATACTATGACTATTCGGATCGTGCTCTTTGTCTTCGTCCATTTGCTTGGGCTACTCCTTGACAAACGGAGCAATTGGCAGACCGGAGATATCAATTTCCTTCTTACATGCCGAGAATAACCCTGGGGCTATTAGTAGTAAAAACAGTATTCTAACTTTCATATCTCGTTTATTTATAGACAAACTCCCCATTCTCTTTAAGCTCTAGGAGTACTGGGCTTTCTATCCTATCGGGTATCTCCCAGATGACCACCCCCTCATTCAGCACCACCCGCTCTTTCAGGAAATTAGCGCATCCGCCCTGCGTGGTAAGTGCCAGCCGGTTTTTCATACCTCCGTTGATCGCAACGTATAAAATCATGGTAACGGGCTTATTACCCTTAGGCAATGGGTAGACTACACCAAAGGAGTTGTTCCAACGGCTCCTATGTATCGTCGGCCATATTTCTCCATATTCCTTGAAGAACAGCCCTGCAGTCCTCCTGTAGGCCTCTATCTTTAGCCCGGAGATTAATATTGGCTCCCCATTTCTGTGTAGGCGAATATCTATGAACAAATCGAGGTTATCGCTATCCAACCCCTCTTCATTGCACGCGATATATTCCCCTTCCTGCTCTTCTTCCGTAGGGGCTTTCTCGCAGCAGCTCATCCCGCCTAGTATCACCATAAGTAGTAGTATCCTGGATATCCTCATGCTATACGTTTTCCCGAAGTTATAAATTATACCCCAAATAAAGTATGGATTATGATGAAAGGATGGGTATGTTAGATAAACACTACTTTTCCTACCTACGCACTGGCAAGGAGTCGCCTCCCAAGTGGCCAACCGCTATAGCCCCCTGCTCGCCCCAAATTAAAAACTATCCCTACCTTTGTCCTGACAATGGGGTAGAAGCCCCCTATATGAAAGCCGTAATATACACTACATGAGTAAATACATTATACCACCGAACTACAAGAGCCTATTGGGCCTCTACGAAACGGAGCAGGCCATCAAGCTCCTCAAGGACTTCTTCCAGGCGAACCTCGCCACCGGCCTACACCTACGGCGTGTTACTGGCCCGCTCTTCGTACAGCGTGGTCTCGGGCTCAACGATGACCTCAACGGCATAGAGCGCCCCGTAACCTTCCCTATCAAGGATATGGAGGAGGCCAGGGCGGAGGTCGTGCACTCCCTGGCCAAGTGGAAGCGCATGAACCTCGCGGAGCTCAGTACTCCCATGGGCTACGGCATATACACCGACATGAACGCCATTCGCGCCGATGAGGAGCTGGACAACCTCCACTCCCTCTACGTCGACCAGTGGGACTGGGAGCGCGTCATCAGCGAGGAGGAGAGAAACATAGCCTACCTCAAGAAGACCGTTAAGAACATCTACTACGCCCTCCTGCGTACGGAGTTCCTCATCTGCGAGCAGTTCCCCCAGCTGCGCCCCTTCCTACCCGAGAAAATACATTTCATACACGCAGAGGAGCTACGAGCCAAGTACCCGTCCCTCACCCCCAAGGAGCGCGAACAGGAGATCTGCCGGGAATACGGTGCGGTATTCATCATTGGCATTGGATGCCCGCTCGGCGACGGCAAGCCCCACGACAGCCGCGCCCCTGACTACGACGACTGGTCGACGGTAGACCCCCAGACCAACCTCGCTGGCCTCAACGGCGATATACTCATATGGCATGAGACGCTCGGTTGCGCAGTAGAGATTTCCTCCATGGGCATACGCGTTAACCAGGAGGCCCTTCTCTATCAGCTGGCCGCCCAGGGTAAGGAGGACCGCAAGGAGCTGTACTACCATCAGCTCCTGCTCGGTGGCAAGCTTCCTCTATCCATCGGTGGGGGTATCGGTCAGTCCCGCCTCTGCATGATATTCCTGAAGAAGGCCCATATCGGGGAGATTCAGGCTTCCATCTGGCCTCAGGACATGCTCGATGGCTGCCGGGCGGCTGGTGTTCCCCTGATCGTCTAGCGTATTTTTACTATATTTGTACGGTTTCCAGATTAAACATGATAGCCAATACAATGGGTAGTAAGAAGAATATACGTATAGCCCTCGTCGGCGCAACCGGCGTGGTGGGGGAGTCCATGATAAAACTCCTGGAGGAGCATGGGTTTGGGGATTGCGAGTTTTTCCCCGCAGCCTCTGAGCGTTCCCTGGGTAAGAAGTTGATGTTTGGTGGGCGGGAGCATACCGTCGGTAGCCTTGCCGATGCGGTTGAGTGGAAGGCTGATGTGGCCCTCTTCTCGGCCGGTGGGGCTGTCTCCAAGGAGTGGGCGCCCCGTTTTGCTGAAAAGGGGACCCGCGTGGTCGACAACTCCTCGGCCTGGCGGATGGAGCCCAACATTCCCCTCATCGTACCTGAGGTCAACCCGGATGCAGTGGGTAAGGAGGACTACATCATCGCCAATCCCAACTGCAGCACCATCCAGCTCATGCTCGCCATCGCCCCCATAGAGCGGGAGGTGGGGATCTCCCACATGCACGTCAGCACCTACCAGTCTGTAACTGGTTCGGGCATGAAGGGGATACGCCAGCTGGAATGCGAGCGTGAGGGGCGAGACCTGGAGCTAGCACCCGCCTATGCCTACCGTATCGACCAGAACGTTGTCCCGCAGTGCGACGACTTCCTCGATAACGGCTACACTAAGGAGGAGATGAAGCTGGTCAATGAGACCCGCAAGATACTAGATGCCCCTGGCATGATGGTCTCAGCCACGGCCGTACGCGTACCGGTAAAGGGTGGGCATAGCGAGGCGGTATCCATCGTCTGCAAGCAACCATGTAGCCCGGCTAAGGTGCGCGAGTTGCTTGCGAATAAGCCGGGGCTTGTTCTACAGGATAATCCTGATGGGCGTGAGTACCCCATGCCCTACTATGCCTTCGGGCGGGATGAGGTTTTCGTTGGGCGTGTACGCGAGGATTTGGCCTACCCGGGTACGGGGGTTAACATGTGGGTTGTGGCCGACAATATCCGCAAGGGGGCGGCAACCAACGCTGTCCAGATTATCGAGCTGCTGCAGGAGAAGGGGATCATCTAGCCCCCAACCCCCGGAAGCACTCTTATACGCTCAAACTCCTCCCCCTGCAAGAATTAGCAGGGGGAGGTTTCCATTTATAAACTCTAGCGTTCATGCGGAGAAAGCTTCGGAGAAATAGCAAAGCCAGGGATGAGTACCTCTTCCCCCGTCGTCTCACCACCTTCTGGGGGCTATCAACCCTCGCTACGGCGACCATCAGCCTTCTCTACCTCTCGCAGTGGTATGCGCCCTTGGGGGTAGATTTACTCGTGTACTATATCTTCTCTGCCCTTTCGCAGAGCGGTCTCTTCCTTCTCCCTGCGTTGCTGGTCGGACTTCTTCTCGGGGGACGCACTATTCGTCGGGAAAGGGTAGCATTCTTCGTCTTTCTTGTATATTCCATCCTGCTGAACGCCATCCTCCTCCTCGACTGGCAGGTATACAAGCTCTTCCGCTTCCATATCAACGGCATGGTTCTAGCCCTTGCAACTGGGCCCGGGGCGGATGAGGTGTTTAGCTTCGACCCCTGGCTTTGGGGGCAGGCCTTTGCCGTACTGGCATGCCTCGTTCTGCTAGCCTACGCCGTGCGCACCATCGCCTTTCGCCTGGGGTATCTCCCTAAGGGTAGAATACCCATAGCGCTCTGGCTTATTGTCTCCATCTTGGCGCATGGGGGGCACGCCATCGCAGCCGGTATGGGCAATTCCAGTATACAGGAACTCTCCGCCCTCCTGCGCAGTACTACCCCCTTCGGGCTAACGGCCTGCTAGAACGCCTCGGCCTGCGTGAACCGGGGCAGGAAATCGAGCTGGTGGAGGTCGGTGGTCAGGGACGACTCTGCTATCCACTGCAAACCCTCCAGTACGATACCATAGCTCGTCCGGATACTCTCACCCATCAACGAAACCTGCTAATCCTAGCCATAGATACCTGGCGAAACTTCACCCTAACCCCCGAGAACATGCCCCGCCTCTCGGCTTTCTCCAGGCAATGCCTGAGCTTCGCCAACCATCGATCCGGCTCCAACGGAACGCGTAGCGGCGTATTTACCCTCTTCTACGGCTTACCGGCAACCTACTTCGAGGCCATGGAGAGAACCGGCAAAAGACCCGTATTGGTGGACAAGCTCCTCCAGGAGGGATACACCATCCGCACCTACCCCTCTGCCAACATGTACAACCCGCCGCTCAAGCCGCTCATGTTTCACGATATACCTGGAGTCATCGGCGAGACCCAGGGCGGTGCCTCCTACCTACGCGACATGCAGCTCACGCGTAACGCATGCGCCTTCCTTGACACCGCAGCCACCACCAACCAGCCCTTCTTTGCCTTCCTCTTCTACGATGCGCTCCATGCATTTGACCTACCCGATTCGCTCAATCACCCTTACAAACCGACCATCCCCTACGCCAATTGGCTTGAGTTGGACAACGACTCTGATCCCATGCAACTTCTCAACCTCTATCGCAACTCCGCACACCTTGTCGACTCGCTCGCAGGCATTGTCCTTGACCGCTTGCAGACCCTCGGAATGCTCGAGAATACCCTTGTCCTCATAACTGGAGATCACGCCCAGGAGTTCAACGATAACCAGCAGAACTACTGGGGGCATAATGGTAACTTCACAGACGCGCAAATCAAAGTCCCCCTTCTCCTCTACGAACCCGCAATGAAGGGCGATACGGTCATAGCTCGTCCCACCTCGCACTACGACCTTGCCCCCACCCTCATGCATCGGCTATTTGCCTGCAAGAGTCCCGATAGCCTCTACTCGGCTGGTAGCGATCTCCTTAAGGGGGGCTCTCCCGAGTTTCTGGTGCTGGGGGCTACTGGTAACTGGGCCATACGCCATCAGGGATATATCTACGAGCTGAATGTAGCCGGAGAGCTTAGGGCTACGGACTCATGCCTGCGGCCAACCGAAAGACCATTGCCACTTGAGATTTTCCAGGCGGCCCAGCGGGAGATGAGCAGATTTTACCTGAGGTAGGCCTCACGAACCGCACGGGCAATCCCCTCGGGCGAGTAGCCGCAGAGAGCCTGTAGCTGTGCTACGCTCCCATGCGGAACGAACTCATCTCCAACCCCGAGGTTTACCACCCGGGGCGTCCTCTCTAGATCCATGCCCATTAGTTCGTCACTCACGGCCGAGGCAAAACCGCCCATAACAGCTCCGTCCTCCACGGTAATGATATGGCTATGTTCTCCGGCGATCTCCTCTAGCAGTTCATGGTCAAAGGGCTTCAGGAAGCGGAAGTCGTAGTGCGAGGGCTTTAGCCCCTCCTGAGCTAGCGTATCTATCGCCTTCTCCGCATTCCCGCAGCTCGTGCCCAGCGTTAGGATGGCAACCTTCTCTCCCTGTTGGAGTCTACGTCCCCTCCCTATCTCTATGGCCTGCTCAGGAGTATCCCCCTTTGCATCCATTCCGCGCCCCCTGGGGTAGCGGATGAACCATGGTCCGCAGCCCCCGATGGCCATGCGCATCATGGCGCGCAACTCGCACTCGTTGGCCGGGGCGCAAACCGTAATATTCGGAATAGGGCGCATGTACCCCAGGTCGAAGACCCCGTGGTGCGTCGCCCCGTCGTCCCCCACAACCCCAGCCCTGTCCAGGCAGAAAACCACATGCAGATTCTGCAGGGCTACGTCGTGGATGATCTGGTCGTACGCTCGTTGCAGGAAGGTGGAGTAGATCGCTACCACCGGTATCATGCCCTCGGTCGCCAGCCCCGCGGCGAAGGTAACCGCGTGCTGCTCGGCTATCCCCACGTCAAAGCTCCGCTCCGGCAGCTCCTTCATCATGATGCTTAGCGACGTGCCAGAGGGCATGGCCGCGGTTATTCCCACTATCCGCTCGTCCTCCCGGGCTAGACCCAGCAGGTACTCACCGAATACGTCCTGATACTTCATCGGTTGCCCGCTCGCCTCCTTGGCCCGCTCGCCGGTCTGCACGTTGAAGCGCCCTGGGGCATGCCATATCGTCTGGTCCACCTCGGCCGGAGCGTAGCCCTTCCCCTTTTTCGTCCGGCAGTGTAGGAGCTTCGGGCCGGGGATGCCACGCAGATCGTGCAGTACATCCGTGAGATGGTGGATGTCATGCCCATCTATCGGGCCGAAATACCGGAAGCCCAACGCCTCGAAGAGGTTGCTCCCGTTCATCAGCATGCCCTTGATGGCCTGATTCACGGCCGTAGCCCTATGCTGCATCTCGTGCCGGTCGGTGCCCATCTTACCCAGGATGTTCCATACCGCATCCTTCATGCGGTTGTAGCTAGGAGAGGTCGTTATATCTAGCAGGTACTGGTGGAGAGCCCCCACGTTGGGGTCTATCGACATGTCGTTGTCGTTCAGGATTACCAGGATGTCCGAACGGCTTGCCCCACCATTATTCAGCGCCTCGAAGGCAATCCCACCCGTTAGCGCGCCATCGCCGATTACGGCCACGGTGCGCGCATCGCTCCCCATCAGCTTGAAGGCCGAGGCCATGCCCACCGCAGCAGAGATGCTCGTCGAGCTATGGCCTGTTCCGAACGAATCGTACACGCTCTCTGCGCGATGCGGGAAACCGCAAACTCCGCCAAGCTGCCGGTTGGTGCAGAAGGCATCCCGTCGCCCGGTGAGAATCTTGTAGCCGTAGGCTTGGTGGCCCACATCCCACACTATCGGGTCCTCGGGCGGATTGTACGTATACAGCAGAGCAATCGTCAGCTCTACCACCCCTAGGCTCGCCCCCAGATGACCGGGGTTAGAGGCCACTGACTCCAGGATGAACGCCCTCAGCTCCTCAGCGAGCCGGGGAAGATCCTCCTTGCTCAAGCTCTTGAGGTCGGCCTGGCTCGTCAATCGGTTCAGGAGTGCGTATTCTGGGGGAGTGCTTATGGTCATCTTCCTTGCGATCCTTGTGTATGCAGTCGGTGCGGTTGGCACGCGAAGTTAGCAAATGCCATGGAATAGGGGCAAGGGGGTGAAATCTTGACCACAGTGCGTGGCTACTGCCTACGAGATTTTTTCTAACTTTGCCGCCCAGGCGAAGATTACACTATAGTCCAAACGCAATACAGAGAAGCTACATGTCCGGACATAATAAATGGTCGACCATTAAGCGAAAGAAGGGGGCGGCTGACGCTAAGCGCTCCAAGGCCTTCTCGCGCATACTCAAGGAAATAGCCATCGCCGTAAAGGAGGGAGGCTCCGACATCGACGGGAACCCGCGCCTCCGGGTGGCAGTCAACAACGCCAAGGGCGTGAACATGCCCAAGGATAACATCGATCGGGCGATAAACCGTGCGGAGAAGGAGCCGGAGAACCTCCAGGAAACAACCTTCGAGGGCTACGGGCCAGGCGGAATAGCGCTCTTCGTGGAGTGTCTCAGCGACAACAACAATCGTACCGTCAGCAATGTCCGTGCGGTCTTTACCAGGCGCGGTGGCTCTCTGGGTACTAATGGCTCGCTGAGCTTCCTTTTCTCCCAGAAGGGCGTATTCACCTTGTCGGCAGAAGACCTCCAGGCCAAGGGCCTATCGGATGAGGATCTCGAGCTGGAGCTCATTGATGCCGGGGCGGAGGATATTGAGAGGGTAGAGGAGGAAATCATCGTTACCACCGGCTTTGAGGACTTCGGCGCCATGCAGAAGAAGCTCGACGAGATGGAGCTTACGCCAAAGAATGCCGAGCTGCAGCGTATACCTAACGACACCAAGGAACTCCCCCTCGAGGAGGCGCAGAAGGTGATGCGCATCGTTGCCGAGTTTGAGGATCTCGACGATGTACAGAATGTATACCACAACCTGGAGATGACGGATGAGCTGGCTGAAGCCCTCGAGAGTGAGGCCTAGTAGCCAGCCTATCGGGCGGAACCAATCTAGCTATATGGGGGGCCGCATCAGGTGGTCCCTTTTGCTTGCTCTTCCGCTGCTCCTGCTGGTCAGCTCCTGCAAAAAGCCCCAGAGCCCGGAGTTTACCCGTCTGGTCAACTTCGGTATAGGCCAGGATGAGAACGGCGATTGGGGGATAAACCTTGACATTAAGGCCAAGAACCCCAACCGTCGCTCCGTACGTCTCACCAAGACCTCATTCAACGTCTGGCTCGATAGTACGCCCCTAGCTACCATCAAGCTCAAGGAGCAGGTTAAGCTACCCGGCCGGAGCGATACCACCATTCACATCCCCCTGGTTATTGCCTTCCGCTCCAAGTCGGACGAGCTACGCCTGCTCTTCGGGGCCCTCATGAGCGGGGGGAAACCCAACATCGAGCTGGAGGGGGACATTAAGGTCCGCCTCGGCATATACGGATACCAGCTCCATCTTGGGCGGCAGGGTATGGGTACGCTCTTCCGCCAGCTCGGCCTACCACCCCCTAAGGGGCCATTCTAGCACCTCGGGAACACGACCTCCCTCCTAGGTCTCCCGGTGTCCTTAGCGCTTACCACCTGGCGGTGGGCAGGTAGCGGCAGCGGCCGGCTACTTGCCCTTCAGATAGAGTAAATCCAACCAGCGAAGACAAGTAAGCGATATGGCCAAGAAGACTAAGCCAGCGAAGGCAGAGAAGAATAAACCCGTGGTGGACGAGCGGCTGGTGCTGTTGGCCGGTCTATTCACCTTCATCTTTGCCCTCTTCTTGCTGGTCGCCTTCGTATCCTACCTGTATACCTGGGAGGCGGATCAGAGCCTGACTTGGCAGAGCCTCCTTAAGCCCTTCTCCATCAGCGCAAAGAACCTGATGGGGCCTATCGGGGCAAGCCTGGCCAGCATCGCAATATCCCGTGGGTTCGGCCTAGGGGCCTTCCTGCTCCCCTTCGTTTTTGCGCTCTGGAGTCTACGCATACTGCGCGTTGAGGTGAGGCGTAGCGTAAAGAAGGCGGCGGTTCTCATCATCGGGATGTTTCTCGTCTCTATAACCTTCGCCTTCTTGGGTGGCGACGCCAAGGGGTACCTAGGTTATGGCCTGGGGGGGCGCTACGGCTACTACTTCGTTAGCCTTCTTACCCACTACATTAGCATGGTTGGGACGGGCTTTCTGCTCCTGTTCCTCATCGTCGCCTACACCGTGTGGATTAATCGCGCCTTTGCCCAGCGGGTCTTTAAGAGCGTTGAGACCTTTGTCGATCGTATGCGTAGGGGGCAATCCGCCATCGCTACTGCAGCGCAGTCCATCCAGAGGGAGGTGATCCCCTCAGCTGGTAAGACTGATGTCCCCCCAATGGAGGATAGCGATGGGGAGAACCTGGGCGACCGGGGCGATGTTGTGTCGTCCGGGCCTGTAGCACCAGTGGAGAAGGACTTGCAGGAGGCCCCACCAGCTCCTGCGCATAGGAAGTACTACGATGAAGAGAACACCGCGCCGAAAGCGCAGGGACAGCCAGAGCCAACGGAGCTTACGCCAGGCCATACGGAGAGCCATGGCCCAGCGGGAGTACCTCCGCCGGAGGTTGAAGAGTCCCTTCCCGTTCAGGGAGCACCGGAAGAAAAAGGGGGAGAAACGCTAGGCCAGTCTCCATTCAAAATCTACCGCCCTGGCGAGGCGGACCAGCAGGAGCAGGCGGACGAAGCTCCGCAGGGAGAGCCTGTCCCGCTCGCATCTGAAACCAAGGGGGAGCAGAAGCCGCTGGTTGAGCATGTGCCAGCTTCCCCAGTAGCGGATACGCCAACTCGTCCAGCCGAGCAACCATCATCAATGGTTCTGGAGGTGGAGAAACGCCAGGATGAGCTGACCGATGCCAGCCATATAAGCCTCGATCAGCCCTACGACCCAACCCTAGACCTGCGGAACTACCAGATGCCCCCTCTCGAACTCCTCGAGAAGCACGACGAGGGGCAGGTTGAAGTACCCGAGGAGGAGCTGGTAGCCAACAAGGACAAAATCATTGAGACGCTCTCCAACTTCGGCATAGGCATAACCAAGATACGAGCCACCGTCGGCCCCACGGTTACCCTCTATGAGATAGTCCCTGCACCTGGCATAAAGCTCAACAAGATACGTAGTCTCGAGGACGATATAGCCCTCAACCTCAAGGCCGCCGGCGTACGAATCATTGCCCCCATCCCCGGGAAGGGAACGGTCGGTATAGAGGTCCCCAACGCCAACCCGGCCATCGTGAGCATGCTCGGTATCCTACGCTCCAAGAAGTTCCAGGAGACCAAGTTTGCCCTACCTATTGCCCTGGGGAAGACCATATCCAACGAGCCCTTCATCGTTGACCTCGCCAAGATGCCCCACCTTCTGGTGGCGGGCGCAACGGGGCAGGGGAAGTCGGTCGGCCTCAACGCCATCATCGCCTCTCTCCTCTATAGCCAGCACCCCTCGCAGCTCAAGTTCGTCATGGTCGACCCCAAGAAGGTCGAGCTTACCCTCTACTCCAAGATCGAGAAGCACTTCCTCGCCAAGCTACCCAACGAGGACGATGCCATTATTACCGACACCGACAAGGTAATCAATACGCTCAACTCCCTCTGCATAGAGATGGATGAGCGGTATGCCCTCCTTAAGCTCGCCATGGTCCGCAACCTCAAGGAGTACAACGAGCGTTTCATTAGTCGCCGCCTATCCCCGGAGAAGGGGCATAGATTCCTCCCCTACATCGTCCTCATCATAGACGAGTACGCTGACCTCATCATGACGGCCGGACGAGAGATAGAGATGCCTATCGCCCGTCTCGCGCAGCTTGCTAGGGCTATCGGCATACACCTCGTTATCGCCACCCAACGCCCCACCACCAACATCATTACCGGCCTCATCAAGGCCAACTTCCCCGCCCGAATCGCCTTCCGCGTAACCTCCGGCATCGACTCCAAGACCATACTCGACGGTCCTGGGGCCAACCAGCTCATCGGCCGGGGTGATATGCTGGTATACGAGGGCACCGGTATTACCCGCGTCCAGTGCGCCTTCCTTGATACCCCGGAGGTAGAGCGTATAACCGACTTTATCGGGAATCAGAATGGCTACCCCTCCGCCCTAGAGCTACCGGAGTACAACCCCGAGGGGGAGGCCGGCCCTGACTCCACCGTCCTGCAGGACCTTGATGAGCTCTTCAAGGAGGTCGCAACCGCAGTGGTAGAAAATCAGCGATGCTCCACCTCCCAGATACAGCGCCAGTATTCCATAGGCTTCAACCGTGCAGGGCGCATCGTTGACCAGCTGGAGGCCGCCGGCATCGTATCGGCCCAGTCGGGGAGTAAGCCAAGGGAGGTCCAAATCGCAGACCTCATGACCCTAAAACGCATATTTGAAACCCTCGAGTAGATGAACTGTAACCCAAAAGAAGAACCTTCGGCCATGAGAAAGATCCTGCTAGCTACTATAGCTATTTGCCTGCTGATTAACCCGATGTCCTACGCCCAGGCCCAGCCAGAGGCGGACGACAGCGAGAACCCCATCGTGGTCAAATTCGTCAACCAGCTGCTCAAGCTCAAGACCCTAAAGGCGCATGTAGAGACCAAGATGGACAACCAGCAGTCCAACGTGAAGCTCAACTACAAGGGGGACATTGAAATGCGTGGCGCCGAGTACAAGTTCAAGGGCATGGGCATGGAGGTCTACTCCAACGGGAAGGAGCGTTGGCAGTACCTCCCCAAGGAGAAGGAGGTTACCGTTTACGCGGTCGATAGCGCTGACCAGTCCCCCATGACCCATCCGCTCGCCATCCTCAAGAACTACAGGCAGATGTACAAGGTACGCTTCCGGGGCGAGCGTAAGGAGAAAAAGGTGACCTACTACGACATCAGCCTCTACCCCAAGGATCTCAACGCCCCTTACTCGCAGATACACCTCGCCATACTCAAGAAGGATCTTGCGCCCGCCAAAATCACCTATAGGGGGAAGGACGGCGTGCACTACACCATAGAGATTACCAGCTTCCAGCCGGATGCCATACTCTCCAAGGACTTCGCCCGCGACCCCCGCAGGATTAGGGGCGTCGAGGTGGTAGATCTACGATAGCGCCCCGGGGGATGGAGTGTACGAGGGGGGCATGCCCCACGAAAAGACGGTGGATGGTTGGGCTGGCGGGGATTATCCTCCTAGCCCTTACCATCCTGATTGTAGCCTACAAGAAGAAAGAGCTAGATAGAAAGCTCGCTATCCAAACCTACCCTTTCGCCGATGCAACCATCAGCAAGATACGCCTTCAGCGGCTCGGAGAAGCCCTCCGTCTGCATAGGAGCGACGACGGATGGGTGCTCACCTCGCAGGCCAAGGCTGATACTGGGCGAGTCGCAACCCTACTTGACCTCCTTCAGTCCATAGACCTCGACCTACCCATCGACCTCGATGGGAAGCTCCCCCAGCACGCCCAGACCAAAGACTCTGCGCTATCCATCCTCATCGTTACGCCAGATCAAGCACCCATAGTCTACACCGCCATATACTACGACAGCGAGCACCTAGCCATCCAATTCCCCAACGGCGAGGCCTACACCGCGCGCCTCCTCGGATACAAGCCCGAAGACATACGCTACCTAGCCCTAGACCCCGCCCAGTGGGCCGACCCCTTCATCGGGCTCGACAGACCATCAGAACTCGCAGCCCTCACCGTTAGCTGGCCCCGCCATCCAGGCAACGGATTCGCCCTTAGCCTGGACGATAGCCTCCGCGCCACGCTTACACCAATTGCCGCCCGGAGCATACACCTATCGTACGACACCG
>PDRH01000127.1 GCA_002748015.1 Bacteroidota bacterium
TCTGCTGGTTGGCTATACTTCTCTACGCGCTCGCAGAACTCCCTGGCAATGACGACGAACTCTAGGGCCCAGCTGGCGTATACGGTGTCCTTTTCCAAACTCTTTGCGCTTTAGTTTGTCGCAAAGGTAAGCAATTGGTGGCATTTGCCATTTCTGGGGGGCTTGGGACTACTGCAGCTCCTCGCTGGTCCACTCCATCTGGCCTCTGGTCTCCTGGCGGGTATCGATGCTCACGCCGATGAGGGTGATTTGCTTTCCCTGCCCCAGGTATGGGCTTGCGTAGCCCTGCTTCTTTATCTGGGCGAGGGCATCCTGGGCGGTGTACTCCATGGGGCCGACCTTCAGCTCGAAGATGAAGATCTTGTCGCCGATTTGCACTTCGACATCCGATCGCCCCTTGAGGGAGTGGACCTCCGTGCGTACCATCATGCCCAGCGCGCTGAACCAGGCGTAGAGCGCCGTTTGGAATAGCTCTTCGTATAGCCCCTCGCGGGTATCGCCCCCCTCCTTCTCTATCTTCTTGCGGGCGACGGTGCTATAGGCCACCCCTGCCATCAGCCCCTGGAGGCGGTCCATCGCTTGCGGCAGGTTGCCGAAGTCGAGGCTCGCGATGAAGGGGGCGGTATTGCCGGAGTCGTCCCGCCCGCTCCCGTAGAGTGGCACAACCACGCGCCAGAAGGCGGTGCGTACCTCGTGGTTCGGGAATGTAAGCTGCACGGCATCCGTCATCACCCTGTAGTCTATCAGCGTAAGGTAGCCCGACTGGAAGAGCAGGGGGATGGGGTTCTTCCTCGTTATGTCCATGCACTTGAGGTCCTCATAGGTGCTGCTAACCGGCTGCTGAAGCAAGGAGAAATCGTAGTCGTAGGTGGGGAAGACGGTGGCCAGCAGGGCGCTCGTACCCGTACTCGCCCAGAAGCCCTCCAGCCGACAGGCATCGAATGCAAAGATGATGCTCTGGGGGTTGTAGACATGCACATCGCGCTCGGTGAAGCGGTAGCCGTCGTACTTCTCGCGGAGCTTGGCGACCATGCCATCGAAATCGAGCCTATACCGCTCGGCTATGCGGTTTATCTCCTCGGTGAAGTTCTCGAGCAGCTCCTCCTCCGTAATCCCGAAGAGGGTGGCGTACTTGGGGTCGAAGCTCAGGTTGCGCAATTGGTTGATGCCGCTGAATAGACTGAGGTCGTTGAACTGGGTGATGCCCGTGATGACTACCAGGCGTAGCTGCTCGGTACACTCTTTAATCACCTTGTAGAAGCCCCGCAATTCGCGCTTGTAGAATTGGTGTAGCTCCTGCTGGTCAGGGTGGAGGGTGTCGGTGAGCGGATTGTCGTACTCGTCCACGAGGATGACGGGCCTGCGGCCTGTCTGCTCGTAGGCCGTGAGGATTAGACGCTTGAAGCGCTCGTCGATGGGGGCATCGCTCTCCAGCCCGTAGGGTTCGCTATACCGGAGGAGGAAGCCGTTGAGTATTTCGTAGACATCATTCTTGCCATTGAAGCTGGATGCTGAGAAGCCGAAGACGAACACAGGGTGCTTGACCCACTCGGTCTCCCCGGCGGCCTGCCGTTTCTGCTCCACCTTTAGCCCCTCGAAGAGGTCTCCCCGGCCCTCGAAGTAGCTCTTGAGGGTGCTGATCATGAGGCTTTTGCCGAAGCGGCGGGGGCGGGCGTAGAACTGGACCTTGGCATCATGGACCATCTCCCAGATAAGGTCTGTCTTGTCTACGTAGGCGTAGCCATCCTTGCGCATTTCCTCGAAGCTCTGAATGGCGCAGGGCAGCTTGCCCCACCAGATTTTTCCCCTGTCTTGCTCTCGTTTCATAGTGTGATCCTTTTGCTCCAGGCAAAGGTAGGGAAAAGTCGGGAATGGGGGTATGAGGAAGGGGCGACCACAGCTCCTGCGGTCGCCCCTCGGTTTTGCCCTATGGCTGGCTACTATGTATGCTCTACTTCTTCACGAAGCGTAGGCTCTGGCCGGCTATGCGTAGGATGTAGATGCCGGGCTTGAGATCGGCGAGGTTTAGGTTTTCGCCAGGGGCCATGCGCTCCGTGCGGATGCCCTGGCCGTAGAGGTTGTAGACCTGTGCTTGCGTAGACTCCTTCAGCCCCAGCACCTCGAGCCGGTCTGTGACGGGGTTGGGCGTAAGCACCAGGTTTGTAGAGGCGAGGGATACCGGCGTGTCCGTGTCGCCATCTCCATCCTCAGGGTCAGTTCCGGGTTCCTGCTCGGGGTTCTTTTCCCATATCGCCTTGAGGGTGATGTGCTGCTCTACCGGGGTGGCGAAGCTATAGGTTTCGCCGTTGAGCTGCCACTCCACGAAGGTGTAGCCCTCCCGTTGTGGAGTGCTAGGCTTGGCTACCGGCTGGCCTTTCGCCACCTTGATTGGCGCTATAGCACCATCGCCACCGTTGAGGTCAAAGCTTACGGTGTACATCAGGCGGCTGATGAGGCGTGGGTACTCGCCCGCCTTGGCGCTCCAGACCTCAGGCGAGAAGCCTTCGGGTAGGCTACCGGACTGCAGCTCAGCCTGGGTGATGGCAGTGAGCTCGCCTGCGGCGGCGGGGAAGCCCGCATTGGTCTGCGCTACGGGTTGGTCGCTCACGAAGTAGCAGTCCTGCAGGTTTACGCCCGTTTTGGGCGTTGTGCTCGAGCAGAAGGCTTTGTCCGTCAATGCCACCTCCGGCTGGCCGGGTTCTGCCAGGACTATGGAAGAGGCGGCGTAGCAAGAGGCAAAGGAGGCCTCCCCTTCAGCCCCCACGAAGCCCCCTATGCTTGTGAGGTCGTTCACCGCAGCTAATGAGGCCTGGGCGTAGCAATTCTGGGCCTCAGTATGCAGCAGGTCACCAGCGAGGCCACCGCCAAGCTCTACTATATCCTTGATGTCGCTTGACTCCACTGCGCATCGCTCGAATTTGACTGGATACCCATCCTCCCCATGGGCCTGACCTATGAGTCCGCCAGCTTTGCCCAGCTTGTGGCGCTGGGCGAGCGGGATGCCGTCCCAGCCCGCAATGCTTGACGCACGAACAGTACACCCTGCAATGGTGATATTCGTGCCGAAAGCTATACCTATGAGCCCGCCGACTTTTCCCTTGGCCGTAATGGTGGCACCCTCCACGGTGCAATTCTCAACCTTCCCGCTTATTGCAATGTTGCCGACCAGAGCACCTATAGCTTTTTTACCCCTAACCGTGGGGGAGATGAGGAGGACATTCTTCACGCTAGCCCCCTCGGTGATAACGCCGAATAGGCCAAGCTCTTGCGCATTATGCCCCGGGTCGATGAATAGGTTCTCTATCCGGTAGCCCTGCCCATCGTAGTAGCCCTTGAAGGCTTCCTTGCCTGGGCCTATGGGGCTAAAGCCGTAGGGCTTGTTCTCAAACCCAAGATTATTACCTGTTACCGGGTCATACTTTGTCTTCGGGCCGATATTCCAGTTCTTGGTCTCGCTGGCATCGATGTCGGCCACCTGCTGGAAGTAGACACCCTTGGTCTGTGCCGAGGTGAGCAGGGACATCCACTTGAGATCCTGCAGGGTGGCAATCTGGTAGGGGTCGCTCTTTGTGCCGTTGCCCTGTGGGCGGATTTGGGTGGCGAGGTCGCTCCGCAGGATGGGGGTTGCGATGTTGGCCGCGGGGGCGCCGATGCTCCAGATGGAGGAGAAGTAGAAGCCATCGTACTGCGTTTCATCCGTTTTTTTGTCGGGTGCAATGAGCGTTGCGGGCATCCCCTTGCCCTGGTTGTCTGGCGTGTCCTCGCTGACGTGGTAGCAGTGCTCGAATAGAGGTTCGGTGATACCGGTCTCCGTCTCCCGGTTCATGAAGATGACGTAGGGGCGTAGCAGGTCGGATGTCCCCGAGATGGTGGCGTCGCAGTAGGTGTTTTGGCACTTGAACTTGTTGGGTGCGTTGGTATACTGGTCGGAGAAGCCGATGAATCCGGCGGTGGTGGAGTTGCTAGTGGTCGGTCCGGCAATGCTCCCTGTGGCGTAGCAGTCCGTGATGAGTACATCGTTGAGCTTTGCCAGCTCGCCCACCAGGCCACCCACGTGGCTCGCCTCTCCGGTCATGTCGCTAGCCTTTATCGTGCTACCGACGGCGGAGCAGTTCTCGAGGCTGATGTTCTCCGTGGCGTAGCCCACGAGGCCACCGATGCTGGCCGGGGTGGGGGTGCTGCCCATGTCGATGCTAAGCCCCTGCACGCCGCATAGATTGAGGCTACCCTTTGCGGGGTCTGAGCCATCCTTTTTCCCCATGAGCCGCCCGCAGAGGCCGCCGGCGTAGATGGCCTCATCGCCCGTTGGAGCCTCGGTGAAGCTGATGCTGATGGAGGTGTTCTCGACGGTGCAGTCCAGGAGGGGGCTTGCCTGGGGGATACCCGCAGTATTCTCAGCGGCTATTTTGCCGAATGCGCCACCTATGCTGACGGGCTTCATCATTGTACCGCCATTGGTAGGACGCCCCGCCTTCTTACCTTTGGCACGGATTTCGCAGCTGCGCACGTAGCACCGCTCTACGGATGCGTTCCCCGCTAGCTCTCCCGCTATGATACCGATTGACGAACCGTTCTCATTGAGGCTCTGCACGTCGATTAGGCAGTCCTCCACTGCCACACCGCGCAGCGTCGTCCCGTCGAGTAGCCGACCCGAAATGAGGCCAGTCTTCAGCCCATAGAACTCCTTTTGGGATGAAAGTTCTATCCGGCACCGCCGCATGGTGATGCCCTCCAGCTCGAAGCCGTCTGTCGATGAGGTGAATAGTCCTCCCGTCCCCGACTCGTCCTCAGCTCTGATTATGGAGCAGTCCTCGACCACGAGGTTCTCTACGTGGCCAGTGAGCTCCGTGAAAATGCCCATACCCTGACTCAGGCTGTACCACAAGTTCTGGTCTGTAAGGTGCACATTCCGAACGGCATGCCCATTCCCCTTGTAGTCCCCGGTAAAAAATGGGAGGAAGCCGGGGTCGCCCTGGCAGTCGATGTCGGCCGTCTGGGAGACGTACAGGGTCTCGGGGAGAATCTCGTGTTTGCCTATGTCATTGGCGATGCGCAGCGGCCTTAGCTCCTCGTAGTTAGCAAGCGTGTAGGGGTGATTGGCATTGCTGCGCACGAGGCGGCGGAAGTCCTCCAGCTGGGCTACCCAGACCACCTGGGGGAAGCCCCCGTTGGGGATGAGCCAGGAGGCTACCCTAAACCATAGCTTTTCTGAAGCAAGCTCTATCTCCTCGGCCTTCTCCTTGGTCAGCTGGTCTAGCCCCTCAATAAGGGTCAGTGGGTCGGGAGACGATGTGGGGAAGGCCACCTTAAGCTTGGCGTAGAGCGCAGGGGGCATAAACTGCTTACCTGCAATTGTAGCCGCATCCGTATAGAGGCATTTTCCCCCGCACATGTCGCCGCTCCCATCGGTGAACTCGAAGGCCCCCGAGATGAGGCTTATCGACGCCGGATAGCTAAAGTCCAGCCGGAACTCCTTTCCTGGGGTAGATGCGGGCTGCTTGAGGTTTATGCGCGTGCTCATGGGGTAGGTTATCCCGATAGCCGGCTCGCATTGCGTATCATTGATGGTCAGCCCGCACTCGGGTCCACCCGCCGCTATGCTCCCTGGGCTTAGCGTAACATCCATCTGGCCATCCGCCTCGCAGAGCTGAATCTTCGTATTACCACTGCCATTTGAACCCACAATGGCACCGATGCGATTTACCCCCTTTAGCCCGCTTATGGTGATGTCCGCCACTATGCGGCAGTTGGGCTTGGTGTATATGAGCGCCACCTCTCCGTCATTCGTTCTGCCTGCGAGGATTCCCGCGTTGACAGCCGCATCGTGGCTTACTGTGATCCGGGCATTGTCGAAGACCAGGGAGCGGATGATCGCCTTCTTAAGGTCGCCAAAGAGGCCCAGGAGCTCTCCATCCGCGCCGGTGCTGGCCAGCTTGAGGTCCTTAATCTCGTAGAGCTGGCCGTTGTAGTATCCCTTGAAGGGGAATTCACTCGTGCCTATGGGTACGAAGTCCGCGCCTATGGTGATGTCGGCCGTCTGCTGGTAGTGTGCTGTCTCGTAGCCGCTTGCCCCATCGGCGATGGCCTTGGATAGCGCCTTCAGGTCCTCGTAGGTACCGATGAGGTAGGGGGATGCCTCCGTCCCATCGCCGCCCGAGAAGTTGAATCTCCCCATCTGCGCATGGCTCAGACTTGCGTGCAGGAGCAGCCCGCAGAGGAGGGTGTAGCCTACTAATCGTCTTAGTCTTTTCATGATACTATATTTTTGGTGTACAAAAAAGCCCCCTACGCCTTGGCGCAGAGAGCCGTATCTCGCTATGGGCTTTTGCAGAGCGGGGTTTGGTAGACCTGAATTCTGCTGATTTGTCATTGAGTCGTTGGGATAGGCGAAATTCTGCGTATACTCTTGATGGATACGCCATATTTGCATCCCATACGCTCTGTTAATATGTTTTGCCTTGCCCTCCATGCGGGCAAAGATAGCAAAATATTTAAACTCGGAAGAGTAAAGATGGGTTAATTCGGAAGTGTTAGGTGCTGGGCTAGCGCCCTGTAGGTGTCCTGGGCGGAGCGGCAGGTTTCTATGAGGTATTCACGCACGCGGGGGTATTCGGCCAGCCCACGGTAGTAGAAGAACTTGTGGTCCTCCTCGATGATGAAGGGTATTTCCCCGTGGCGTAGGCATTCCTTGAACATGATGAGCCGGCCCACGCGCCCGTTGCCGTCCTGGAAGGGGTGTATGCGCTCAAAGTGGTAGTGGAAATCGACGATGGTCAGGAAGTCAGGCTCTTCGGTGGCAGTATATTCGGCGAGCATTTCTCGCATGCACTCGCCGACCTCTGCGGGTGGGCAGGTTTCCAGACCACCGACCATATTGGCGCGTTGCTTGTAGCCGCCGATGCTAAACCATGCTAGGCGCGATTGGCTGGTATTCTGCTTCAGCAGGCGATGCATGGTCTTGATGTGCTCCTCGCATAGCGGCTCGGTGGCGACCGAAAGCATGTAGTCGAAGCAGGCGAAGTGGTTGACGGTTTCGAGGATGTCGTCCACCCTGGCGGTTTCCTCGCCCTGGGGTAGGAAGAGGGTGTTGGTCTCGTAGATGTAGCGAGTCTGGTCCTCTGAGAGCAGGCTACCCTCCATGCGGTTCGTGTTGTAGCTTAGCTTTATCTGCGTTTGGTGGTAGAGCCCCCCCTTGGCTCGCCGGCGCATTTCGTCGCATAGTACACCCAGGATATCCATATAGGCTTCCTTCTTAGTTTCTGCTGGCAAAGGTAGGAAAAACTCCAGGGCATACCCCCAAAATCCGCACAACTACCCAACCTACGAATATTTTTGTACATTTGCGCAACCTAAGAATTTCATACATAGCCTGTAAACTAGATATGGTAAAAGGAGTAGTAACCCAGGTGATCGGCCCCGTCGTTGATGTGCGCTTCGAGGTCAAGGACGAGGAGATGCCGCAGATTCACGATGCGCTCGAGATCGCCCGTGAGGGGGGGCAGCGGCTGGTGCTGGAGGTGCAGCAGCATATTGGTGACAAGACCGTACGGACTATCTCCATGGAGAGTACCGATGGGCTGAGTCGGGGGGTGGAGGTCGTGGCCACCGGTGCAAGCATCCGGATGCCCGGGGGCGATCAGCTCAGGGGGCGATTGCTCAACGTGATAGGCGACACCATCGACGGCTTACCCAAGCTGACCGGCGAGCGGCAGTTCCCCATACACCACGAGCCGCCACGCTTCGAGGATCTCAAGACCGAGAAGGAGGTGCTCTACACCGGCATCAAGGTGATTGACCTCATGGAGCCCTACATGAAGGGGGGTAAGATTGGTCTCTTCGGGGGGGCTGGTGTGGGTAAGACCGTCCTCATCATGGAGATGATTAACAACATCGCGAAGGGCTACGACGGGATGACCGTGTTTGCCGGTGTCGGCGAGCGTACCCGCGAGGGGAACGACCTACTCCGCGAGATGATAGAGAGCAACGTTATCCACTACGGCGAGGAGTTCAAGAAGGGGCTAGAGGAGGACAAGTGGGAGGTGGATAAGGTGGATATGGACGAGCTGGCCACCAGCCAGGCTACCCTGGTCTTTGGGCAGATGAACGAGCCCCCGGGTGCACGTGCCACCATCGCCCTCTCGGCTCTTACCATCGCTGAGAGCTTCCGCGATGCCGGTGAGGATGGCAACGGCAAGGATATCCTCCTCTTTATCGATAACATCTTCCGTTTCACCCAGGCGGGATCTGAGGTGTCGGCCCTCCTGGGACGTATGCCATCAGCTGTGGGCTACCAGCCGACTCTGGCCTCCGAGATGGGGGCCATGCAGGAGCGAATCACCTCCACGAAGCGGGGCTCCATCACCTCAGTGCAGGCGGTATACGTACCGGCGGACGACCTCACGGACCCCGCCCCGGCAACGACCTTCTCCCACCTCGATGCCACCACCGTACTTAGCCGTAAGATCTCCGAGCTGGGTATCTACCCGGCTGTTGACCCGCTCGATTCTACATCCCGTATCCTCTCCGAGGAAATCGTCGGCAAGGAGCACTACGATACGGCCCAGCGTGTAAAGCACCTGCTGCAGCGCTACAACGAGCTACAGGATATCATCGCCATCCTCGGTATGGATGAGCTGAGCGAGGAGGACAAGCAGGTGGTGCACCGCGCTCGTCGCGTACAGCGCTTCCTCTCCCAACCCTTCACCGTGGCCGAGCAGTTCACCGGCCTCAAGGGCGTCATGGTACCCATCGCCGACACCATCAAGGGCTTCAACATGATTATGGACGGTGAGCTGGATAAGTACCCTGAGGCGGCCTTCAACCTGGTCGGCACCATCGAGGAGGCCATAGAGAAGGGCGAGAAGCTCCTGGCGCAATCCAAGTAGGAGGATCAGGCCATGAAGCTAAGGATAGTTACACCGGAGGAGACCCTGCTCGACCAGGAGGTTAAGCAGGTTATCCTGCCCGGAACAAAAGCTCCCTTCACGATACGGGAGAAGCACCAGGCCATCATATCTCCCCTTGTGAGCGGTGAGGTCGTGAAGGTACTCTTGCCCAACGGCGAGGAGCTACTCGTTGAGGTGCAGGGGAGCTGCATCGTGGAGGACCACGACGACGACATCACCATACTGGCCGATAGCGCCAAGCGGGTGGATAAGTTCTGGCACAGGAAAATCAAGAAGAAGAAGTAGGAGTGTGGCCGGGGGTGCAGATACATGTACCCCCGCTGGCTTTTAGGTGCTGCTCCCTACGAAGTTTACCTACCTCTACCATACCACAAAACACCTTTGCCCATGCGCCTAGCTACTGTACTGCAACGATGCAAATGGTTCTACGGCATTCCCATGGTGCTGCTAGCCTTCCTGCTACTTGCTACTCATGCGGGATATGCCCAGGTGAGTGTGCGCAATGTGCAGGGGGATGTTGTTGCCTATAAGCTCTTCGTGAACCCAGAGAGTCCCACGGCCATTATTTTCCCCACCTCGCAGGGCGATGATAAGGATCTGATTGGCTTAGCGCGTAAGTTCAACCACATTGGGGCGAATGCCTTCGTTGTCCCCCATTCCTCGGAGTATTCCAACCCTGCGCTTAGCCCCGATAGCCTCGTCCATCTCATGAGCAATGCGGTTGAGCTGGCTGTGCGTGGGGGGGCGAAAACCCCCTTCGTAGTGGCGGCGCAGCGCATGGCTAGCATTGCGCTCATCGCAGCGACCCGGCATTTCAAAATTAAGGGGGTAGTAGCCATCTCCCCCGGTGAGTATTTTCAGCCAAGGAGCTACGTCAGGGAGCATATCCAGCGCCTCCGTATCGGTACCGTGCTACTCTATACTCCGCGTGAGGAGAAGCTCGTCAGCCATATGGTCAAGGGGATTCCCCGCCGGTTGCTCATACACTCCCACGTTCTCCGCCATATGGGCTACCGCGACCTGCTAGCCAGGGGGAGGGTTAGCGGCCAGGCCTGGCTAGCCATCTCGCTCTTCTACAACGAGCGTCTAGCCGCAGACCCCAGCGATGAAGCCCCTACCCCAGAACCCTAGAGACTGTGGCTAAGGTAAGCAGTACCTACGTTTGCCAGAACTGCGGGGCTAACTCCGTTAAGTGGCTCGGCAAATGCCCCTCATGCGGGCAGTGGAACACCTACGTGGAGGAGAAGGTCGTCAAGGCCCCCAGAGCCAGGGCGGGCCTCGTCGAGGTTTCACGGCAGGCCACTCCCCAGCCTCTCAGCGAGGTGGAGAGCAGCAACGAGCTACGTATAGACTGCGGCATAGGCGAACTCAATAGGCTACTCGGCGGGGGCATCGTTCCAGGGAGCATCATTCTTCTTGGGGGAGAACCCGGCATAGGCAAGAGTACCCTCTCGCTCCAGATGGCTCTGCAGGGAGGACTCGGACGCGTGCTCTACGTGTCCGGTGAGGAGAGTGCCAACCAGGTCAAAATGCGTGGGGAGAGGTTAGGTGCCGACATGTCCAGCTGCCTTATCCTCAATGAGACTCTCCTGGAGAACATCCTTCAGCAGAGCGAGAACGTCAAGCCCCGCCTCCTCGTGGTGGACTCCATCCAGACCCTCTACTCCGAGCGTGTCGAAAGCTCCCCCGGTGCAGTTGCCCAGGTGCGCGAATGCGCTGCCGGATTGCTGCGCTACGCCAAGACCAGCGGCGTGCCTGTGCTCCTCATCGGGCACATCAACAAGGAGGGGACCCTTGCAGGCCCTAAGGTGCTAGAGCATATAGTCGACGTGGTCCTCCAGTTCGAGGGCGATGCCACCCATATGTACCGCGTCCTCCGCTCCGTCAAGAACCGCTTCGGCGCAACCAGCGAGCTGGCCATGTTCGAGATGCGCAGCGAGGGACTCCGCGAGATAACCAACCCCTCCGAGCTGCTCCTCTCCCAGCGGGATGCCCAGCTGAGCGGGGTGGCAGTCGCCGCTGCTGTCGATGGCACTCGCCCCCTGCTGGTTGAGGTGCAGGCCCTGGTCAGCACCGCCGCCTACGGAACGCCCCAGCGCTCTAGCACGGGCTACGATGCCCGTCGTCTCAACATGCTCCTGGCTGTCCTGGAGAAGCGCGCGGGCTTCCGCCTTGGCGCAAAGGATGTCTTCCTCAATATTGCCGGGGGCCTTAAGCTCAGCGATCCCGCCCTCGACCTGGCCATTTGCGCTGCCATTCTCAGCAGCAACTTCGACTTCGTCATCCCCCCCGATGTAGCCTTCGCCGCAGAGGTAGGCCTTAGCGGTGAAGTCCGCCCAGTCCCACGCGTCGAACAGCGCGTCAACGAGGCCAACCGCCTAGGTTTCGAACGCGTCTACGTTTCCCGCCAGATGGCAGGCAAGAGCGGCTACCAGCCCGTTGCACGCATAGAGGAGATGGTTCGCAGCCTCATGGGCTAGGATGCAATTTATACGTACACGTCGTAGAGTAGTTAGCAGGCCAATTGCGCAGAAAGAGGGAGCACCATGAAATTTCTCGCCACGCTATTCGTCCTTTGCCTATTCGCCCCGAGACTTCTGGCAGAGAGCATTACCGGCACCGTGCATAGCTCTACGGGAGAGCCCCTCGAGAATGCAAGCCTAGTGCTACTTTCACGCCGCGATACGGCCTTTGTCGCCGGGACAAGTACCGATGCCGCAGGGCGTTTCGAGCTGGAGACAGCGGGGCTAGACGGTTGCCAGCTCCGGGTGAATTGCCTGGGCTACCAGCCCCAGTGGCTTCAACCGGCGCAGAGCATGGCCATAACCCTCGAAGAGCAGCCCGTGGAGGTAGACGAGGTCGTCGTCGAGGCCAAGCGCCCGCTCTACACCAAGAAGGAGGGGCGCCTCTACGCCAACGTATCCGGCACACGCTTGGCCCAGGAGGCATCGGCAGTGAACGTCCTCGGGCAGCTACCAGGCGTGTATCGCACGGGGAGTAAGCTCAGCGCATTCCTCAAGGGCAATGTCCTCATCTACGTGGACAACCGCAGGGTTTCCCAGGAGGAGCTGCAGCAGCTCGACGTCAAAACCATAGACCGCGTCGAGGTCATACAGCAACCCGGCGTGGAGTACCCCGCAGGGACGGCCACCGTACTCCGCATACAGACCCGCCGCCTACTCGGCCTCTCGGCCTACCTCGCAGCCCACGCGCGCCAGGGCTACCGCTTCTCCTACGGGAGCGACGCCAAGATACAGTACCGCTTCGGCAGCTGGACCTTCTATGGCATTGGCGGCTACGAAGACAGGCAGAGGAAGAATGGCCAGGCCATTGACAATACCACCATCGACTGGCTATCCTCTACGGACGTCTGGGATCGCTACAAGGGGAAACATTTGAACGCAAAGGCCGGGCTGGCCTTCAGCCCCAGCCAACACACCACATGGCTCCTGGACTATCGCTACGCTTGGCGACGCTTCTCCTATGTGACGCAAGCTACCATGCACCATACTACCCTCTCCAACGACCTGCAGGAGAACATAGAAACCCGAGGAGAAGAGGATGCTATCCGTTCTTCCCACCTCCTCAGCACCTACCTCCTCCACGACTTCACGGACCGGGTAAAGCTCGAGCTGCTGGCCAACGCCACCATCCGCAGGGCGCGCATAGAGAGCGTCAGCCACGAGGAAGGCGAGCTGTCTCCTGATAAGACCATACGCACCCAGCGAAGGAATAGCTACATCATAGCCGGCACCGAGGCTAAGATGACCTACGCATTCAACGCTAGGCACTCCCTCCAGGCAGGGGCTACCTACAGCCTGACGGACCTCACCGCCCAGCTACAGGACGACTCCTTCCTCCAGAACGACGCTCGCAACCTTGTCCGCGACCAGGAGGCCGGAGCATTCCTCAGCTACAGGGGGATACCCCATCCCAGCGTACAGCTCTCGCTGGGGCTTCGCTACGAGTACGTGCAGTCAGACCGCAAGCAGAAAACCCCACCCCTCGGGCAGGACGCCTACTCCTTCTCGAGCATCTACCCCACCGCCAGCCTCAGCTACTCCGCAGCGGGCCTGCAGCACACCCTCGCCTATAGCAACCGCACTGCCCATCCTAGCTACAGAGAGCTAACCGGAACGCTAACCTACCTAAACCGCTACCTACTCCGCAAGGGCAACACCACCCTGAAGGCCACCCGGGCACAGGTGCTCAGCTATACCCTCGCGCATCGCTTCTTCTACTTCGCCACCGAATATAGGTACGCCCGCCACCCCATGCTCGACGTAATCCACTACCAGAGGGACAGGGGCACCCTCCTGATCAAGTCAGAGAACTTCCCGTCGCAGCACAACCTCCAGATTATGGCCAACGGCCACTACGAGCTGGGGCCATGGCAACCAAAGCTCACCGCAGGCGTCATCATGGATTGGCACCAAACGACGGAAGAGCACACGCAGGTCACCATGAAACCCCTCTACATCCTCCGCTTCAGCAACGGCTTTACCCTCCCCTGGGACCTAGGCATGGGCATAGATATCGCCTACAGCAGCCCCGGCGGATACGGCCTATACCGCCTCACGCAAACACTCGACGTGGGGGGCTACATCTCAAAGTCCTTCCTCCACAACCAGCTATACGTATCCCTCCACGCAGAGGACGTATTCTCCACCAGCAACCGCAGCATCCGCATGAAGCTCTACGAGGTCTCTACGCGCAGCAAGGATCACAACGACACCCGCAGCATCATGCTAAAGCTCTCATACCGCTTCAACAGGCAGATAGATTCCCACGAAATCCCCAGCAGCATTAAGGGTACCCTCGAGCGCGCCAACTAGCAAGGCCATCGACGTGTATAGCAAATGTCCATTTCGTGGACATGTTACCCCCAACGTGGGTAGCAAATCGCCATTTCGTGGACACGTCAGACCTGATATGTATAGCAAATGTCCATTTCGTGGACATATCATCCCCAATGTGGGTAGCAAATCGCCATTTCGTGGACACGTCAGATATTTCTTACCTTTGCATGTAGATATACAAATCGCGCATACGAATGGAAGAGGCAAGCGTAAAATTACTCCCGCTCAACATAGACCTTGAGACCAAACCGGTACTCAAGGCCCTGAGCCAGGCCCATCGATTGCTCGGCGAGCTAAAGGGGGCGGCCAAGGGGATGCCCAATGAGAATATCCTCATACACACGCTCTCGCTCCAGGAGGCCAAGGATAGCTCGGAGGTGGAAAGCATAGTAACCACCCACGATGAGCTATACCGTGCCAACATAGACCGCACCCAAAGCGAGCAAACCGCAGCGACCAAGGAGGTGAAGGACTACCGAGAAGCGCTATACGAAGGCTATAGGCAGGTACAGCAGCACGGGCTAATCACCTCTAGCAGCATCAGGCGCATACAGTCCATCCTCGAGGGCAACGATGCCGGCTTCAGAAGCCAGGCCGGGACAACGCTGCAGAACATGTACGGCGAGGTGGTATACATGCCCCCGCAGAGCCGGGAGGAGATAGAGCGGCTCATGGCCAACCTCGAGCAGTTCATCAACGAGGCCAGCCTGAGCGACCTCGACCCCCTCGTCAAGATGGCCATCATCCACCACCAGTTCGAGAGCATACACCCCTTCTACGACGGCAACGGACGCACCGGTCGCATTGTCAACGTCCTATACCTCGTGCAGCAGGGCCTGCTGGACCTCCCCATCCTCTACCTCAGCGGCTACATCGTTCGGAATAAGAGCGAGTACTACCGCCTCCTCCAGGCCGTCCGAGAAGGGGGAGAATGGGAGGCCTGGACTCTCTTCATCCTGGAGGGGGTAAGCACCATTGCCGGGAAGACCATCGAGCGCATAGACCGGATTGCCAAGCTCATGCAGACCTTCAAGCAGGAGTGCCGCCCAGTCTTGGATAAGGGCTATAGCCACGACCTATTGAACCTCCTCTTCAGCTATCCCTACACCAAGGTTGAGTTCATCGCTGACGAGCTAAAGGTCAACCGTAAAACCGCCAGTAAATACCTCAAACAGCTGACCGACGCAGGCATCCTCGACATGCAGAAGACCGGCCGCACGAACTACTACATCAACACCCGCCTTGTCGACATCCTCGTGCACTAGAGGTAGCAGCTTAGCCCCCAAATTGCCAAATCGCATGGGCTATGGTAAATAGCCCATGCGATATTGAACTTTGTATACCCTACCCTGTTAATAGGGCATATTGTAACCGTTCAAGATAGAAAGGAAATAGTGAAATGAAGGTAAGTAGCACAAGCGGGCTTTGCGAAAGTAAGAGTGCTGATATAGCGAAGAAACTAGAGGTTCTACTGGCTGATATGCAGATATTCTACACGAATATGCGTGGGTACCATTGGAACGTCAAGGGCCCTGCGTTCTACGATCTGCACAAGGCTTTTGAGGCCATATACACCGAGTACGCCGAGCATATTGACAGCGTCGCCGAGCGCATGGCCCAGCTAGACTATCCACCGACCCATAAGTTCAGCGATTACCTTAAGCTGAGCCACCTCAAGGAGGAGGAGAGCAATGTCGAGGGGCGCGTAATGGTAGAGAACGTCCTATCCGTCTATGGCCACCTCATCAAGCATGAGCGCGAGATTATAGCCATGGCCGAAGAGGCTAAGGATTACGTCACGGCGAACCTGATGAATTCCCTCCTGGATGGCCAGGAGAAGGAAGTATGGATGATGACAGCCTACATGTCCTAGGGGGCGCATATCAAATGGAAGGGGGGGCTACTGCCCCCCCCTTCCATTTATAGCCCTAGGCCACCAAGTCCGCCATATCCTTCTCCACCTCGCCCATCCCAGCCAGGCCGAAGTTGTCGATGAGCACCTTCGCCACGTTCGGCGAGAGGAAGCCCGGCAGCGTCGGCCCTACGTGTATGTTCTTTATGCCCAGGCTCAGCAGCGCCAGCAGCACTATCAGCGCCTTCTGCTCGTACCACGCAATGTTGTATACGATGGGTAGCTCGTTGATGTCCTCCAGCTCGAACACCTCCTTGAGCTTCAGCGC
>PDRH01000128.1 GCA_002748015.1 Bacteroidota bacterium
GTCCACGCTAGAGGGGGTGCTGAGCTGCTTGTTCTGGCTCACCATGGCCGCTGCGGCGTACTGGGGTATCATGAAGCCGGAGTTGAGGCCGGGGTTGGACACCAGGAACTCGGGTAGACCACGCTTGCCAAGGATGAGCTGTGCGGTGCGTCGCTCAGAGATGTTGGCCAGCTCGCTGAGGGCGATGGAAAGGAAGTCGTAGGCCAGCGCAAGGGGCTCACCGTGGAAGTTACCGCCGGATATGATGAGGTCCTCGTCCGGCCACACGGTGGGGTTGTCGGTTACGGAGTTAATCTCCGTCACGATAACGTTCTTCACGTAGTTGATGGCATCCTTGCACGCGCCGTGCACCTGGGGCACGCAGCGGAAGCTATAGGGATCCTGAACCGGCTTGTTGGGACGCTCGATTAGCTCGCTCCCCTCGAGGAATCGGCGAACATTATCGGCCGTCTGCGCCTGACCTGGGTGAGGGCGTATGGCCTGTATATTGGGGTGGAAGGGGGAGGCGATGCCGTCGTAGCCCTCAAGCGAGAGGGTGGCGATGATGTCTGCCCACACAGATATGCGGCGAGCGCGGAGCATGGCATACACCCCATGCGAGCTCATGAACTGCGTGCCGTTGAGCAGGGCGAGCCCCTCCTTGGACTGCAGGGTGATGGGTTCCCAGCCAAAGTGCTTCAGCACCTCTGCGGCGGGACGCTTCTTGCCATCCATGCGCACCTCGCCCATGCCGAGCAGAGGTAGGAAGAGGTTGGCCAGCGGCGCGAGGTCGCCGGATGCACCGAGGGAACCACGGTCGTAGACGATGGGGTAGACCCCGTTGTTGTACATGTCCAGGATGCGCTCCACGGTGATAACCTGTACACCCGAATTGCCGAGCGAAAGGGCATGCGCCTTGAGCAGCAGCATGAGGCGGACGATGGTTTCCTCGACCTCGTCGCCGGTGCTACAAGCGTGGGACATCACCAGATTGGCCTGCAGCTGGGAGAGCTCGCCGTGGCTGATAGTCCGGTTGCAGAGGGAGCCGAAGCCGGTGGTTATGCCGTAGACTGGCACATCCGGGTTCTCCATCTTCTTGTCCAGGTAATGTCGGCACTTATTGATCAACGCCTTGGACTCCTCGGAGAGCGTTAGCTTTATATCCGGGTTTTGTATTAGCTCCTCTAGCTGGTTGAGCGATAGGGGCTTCGGGGATATTTCAAACATCTTACTCATAGCTTTATCTATTTATGGGTTTGTTCCTGCAACCACTGGGCTATGCTCCCCATGGGCATGGAGGACTGCTCGCCCGTGTGCATGTTTTTGACACCGGCTTCGCCTCTGGCCATCTCGTCGCTACCTATGATAACGACCCACGTGGCCTTCTGGCGATTGGCGTAATCCATCTGTTTCTTGAACTTCACCCCATCTGGGAAGACCATAACGCGTAGACCCTTACGACGGATATCTACCGCAACTGCCATACCTGCGCGTACCTCCTCCTCGCCGAGGTTGAGAATGAGCACATCAAGGCTGGTCTCCACATCCTCGGGGAATAGGCTAAGCTCTAGCATGGCATCGTATATGCGGTCTGCACCAAAGCTGATACCTACGCCGCTAACATCCTTTAGGCCGAATATGCCCGTAAGGTTATCATAGCGACCGCCACCACATACTGAGCCGATTTTGCAATCGAGGGTCTTCACCTCGAAGATCGCACCGGTGTAGTAGTTGAGGCCACGGGCTAGGGATAGGTCAAGGATAACCGGAATTTTCACCCCAACCTGCTCCACCAGGGCGAGTAGCTCGCGTATCTCAGCCATGCCCTCCTGCCCCTTGGGGTTGTCGCCTATGGCCTCGGCCAGCGCCTGGAGACGCTCCTCGTTGCTACCATCAGCCTGGACGATGGCGCTAATCTTGGCAACCCCTTCTGGCGACACGCCCGCGCTGGCCAGCTCCTCCTTCACCCCCTCGAGGCCAATCTTGTCGTACTTGTCAATGGCCACGGTTATGGGGATGAGCAGCTCCTCATGGCCTATAGCCTCGGCCATGGCGGCAAGGGCCTTCCGGTTGTTAAAGCGTAGCTCCACCTTAAGCCCCAGCTCGCCGAAGACATCCTCCACGACCTGGACCAGCTCCACCTCGCAGAGTTGCGAATTGCTACCGACCACATCGATATCGCACTGGTAGAACTCCCGGTAGCGACCCTTCTGCGGTCTGTCGGCACGCCAAACCGGCTGTATCTGGTAGCGCTTGAAGGGCTTGGGTAGCTCGTGCCAGTTCTGCGATACGAAGCGGGCAAAGGGCACGGTCAGATCGTAGCGAAGCCCCTTGTCGCAGAGCATCGGGGCCAGCTTCTCGGGGCTCATGCCCCGAATATCGCTAAGGTCCCCCACGGGTAGCCCCCGCAGAAAATCGCCCGAATTGAGTATCCTGAAGAGTAGCTTATCGCCCTCCTCCCCGTACTTGCCCAGCAGCGTAGAGAGGTTCTCCATCGACGGGGTCTCCAGCGGCTGATAGCCATAGATACCGAATATCCGCTTGATGGTGGAGAATATGTACCCCCGCCTTGACATTTCCAACGGTGCGAAATCGCGCGTACCCTTAGGTACGGAAACCTTGTTGACCCCCATGCTATGTTCCTTTCCTATTTCCTTTTCAATTCATGCTAGGCACAAATGTAGGAAAATAAATGGAAGGATTCTAGCCCCGGGCTATCTCTTGCCCCTATTGGCGAGCTTTTCCAGCAGGAGAACTACCCCGAAACCGAGGCATATAAGGGCTATGGTGGCTAACCAGTGTACCTCCAGCCCCGCCGCCTGGTACTGCGCCGGGCTCACCGCCTCCACCAAGCCCTCCACCTCCGGGCTAGGCAGCTGCCAGGGCCATACGCGGACAATAGCCCCGATGATGAAGCCCGTGAGGGTCGCCATGGTGGTTGAGCGCCAGCGGGCCAGAAGCCAGGAGAGCAAGCGCGCAAAGCTCAAGAGGCCTATTGCGGCACCAAGGCCTACCGGTAGTAGCACCTCTAGCTCTAGGCTATGTATGGCCTCCAGGATGGCGCGGTACTTCCCGAGCAGCAAGAGGATAAAACTACCCGATATGCCGGGTAGCACCATGGCGCAGATGGCCACCGCACCGGCAGCGAAGTAGCCGAGGAAGCTTCCCCCGCCACCCGCAGCCAGGGGGGACGCCGTGCTGATATACCAGCCCGCCACTACACCAAGGACAAGGGCTGTAAGCTGCTTTGCCCCCCACCGCTCAACCTCCCGCCCAACGAAAAGGATGGAGGCGAGGATGAGGCCTAGGAAGAAGGACCAGACGTACTCTGGGTAGGTATCGAGCAGATGGCCTATAAGCTTAGCCAGGGAGAAGAGCGCCGTTCCCACGCCCAGAATAAGCGCAAGGAGAAAGCCCCCATGCACCTTCTCCCAGTAGGCTGCTAGCCCCCCCCTACGAAACACCTGAAATAGCTCCTTGGACCCGGCATTGCTAATGGAGGTAATAAGCTCATCGTATATACCGACCAGTAGGGCGATCGTTCCGCCCGATACGCCGGGCACGACATCCGCGCTACCCATGGCTATCCCCTTGAGGTAAACCCCAAAATAGCCCTTAATTCCCCGCCGGGGAGATTGCTGCTGCTCCATGCCCTTTACTCTTGCGGGGTGAGATATTTGGCCAAGACCTCTAGCATCTGCTTGGGGGGGCTACCGGCCTGCATGGGGAATACCACGTCGCCACCCAGAACGCTAGCCTCGTTGAAGCCAATATGCAGCTTGGCGGCCGAGTTGGCCTTCACCCAGGCGAGGGGCAGCACATCGATGAGGGTGAAGTCAATCAGGTAGTCAAAGGCAAGCTCCTCAAAGGGTAGAGCATCCCCCTTCACCGGCTTATACAGCCAGTTGACATCCTTCTTGACGATGAGGCTCGTCCTAGCTCGCCCAACAAGGTAGTCGGGTGTTTCCTTACCATCGAAGAAGGTGCAAACCCGGCAGTCCACCCCCGCCAGCTCCAGCTGCTGGCAGTAGGTAGCGAGGAACTCAAAGTCCTCCCTATTCCCGGCATCTATG
The DNA here is from genome assembly GCA_002748015.1 of Bacteroidota bacterium. Classification (GTDB taxonomy): domain Bacteria; phylum Bacteroidota; class Bacteroidia; order Bacteroidales; family CAJPTX01; genus Bacteroides_D. The sequence continues at coordinate 4,053 of PDRH01000128.1, forward strand.
AGAAAACCCAGGCTCTGCGCGCTATCCAGAGGGATAAGAGGCTGAAGACTCCGTTTGGGTAGCCCCATATCCCTGAGGCGTTTAAGCCCGACATTGCATTTTAGGCGATCCAGCATGCTACTCCCTCCCTATCATTTTTCCGAACTCCTCCTCATTTACTATGCGTATGCCTAGCTCCTGGGCCTTCTTCAGCTTGCTTGCCCCCATATCGCGCCCAGCGACGATGAGGCTCGTCTTGCTCGATACGCTGCTGGCTATCGTTCCTCCGTGGGCCGCCACCAGGGCCTTCAGCTCGTCACGGCTATAGGCATCGAACTTGCCCGAGACCACGACCTTCTCCCCGGCCAGCACCTCCGAGACCACCTCAACGGCCTCCTTCTCATCAGCCGTCGTGCGCAGCCCCAGCGCCTCTATGCGGTTCATGAGGGCCTCGCTCTTCTCGCTCCGGAAGTAGCTATAGACCTCCTGGCCTACTATCTCGCCAACGTCTGGCACCGCAATCAGCTCCTCGAGCGATGCACTGGCTATGGTACGCAGGCTACCGAATGTGCGGGCAAGCTTGGTGGCCGTCGTCGTCCCTATGTGGCGTATCCCAAGGGCGAAGAGCAAACGCTCAAAGGGTTGCTGCTTACTCTTCTCTATGGCCTGCACGAGCTTATTCGCAGAGTCCTGGCCAAAGCGACCTATACCCGGCAGCTGCTCAGCCCGGAGGTCATAGAGGTCTAGCACCTCCCGCAGCAGGCCCGCCTCGTAGAGCGCCTGCACGGTCTCCTCGCCCAGGCCCATGATATTCATCGCCTTCTTGGAGGCAAAGTGCTCTATCGCCCCGGTTATCTGCGGGGGGCAGCTCATGCTGTTGGGGCAGTAGTGGCGAGCCTCCCCCTCGTTGCGCTCCAGCTTGGCGCCGCAGGCCGGGCAGTGGCTCGGGTACAGGATACGGCTACCGGCCTCCCTACGGTGATCCATACTCACGCCCACAATCTTGGGAATGACCTCCCCGCCCTTCTCCACCTCCACCCAATCGTGTTCACGGAGGTCAAGCCGTTCCATCTCATCGGCATTATGCAGGGTGGCGCGGCGCACCGTACTTCCGCCCAGATGCACCGCCTCCAGATTCGCCACGGGGGTTACCGCCCCCGTCCGCCCCACCTGGAACTCCACGCCCAGCAGGGGGGTAGTTACCCGCTCGGTGGGGAACTTGTAGGCTATAGCCCAGCGGGGGCTCTTGGAGGTCAAGCCCAGAGCGGCCTGATCGGCATAGGCATTGACCTTGACCACGATCCCGTCCGTATCGAAGGGGAAATCGTTTCGCTCGCTACCCCACTCCTCTATGGTGGCAAAAACCTCATCTATGTCCTGGCAGAGCCTCAGGCGCTCGACCACGGGCAAGCCCCACGCCCGCGCCTCCTCGAGCGAGCCAACGTGCGAGCCCGCAACATCCCCCTCCTGCACCACGTAGTAGAGCGCGCACTCCAAGCCCCTATTCTTAAGGCTTTCATGGGCCGCCTCGCCCTTCGCTACTGCACGCTTCACGGCGTTCTCCTCCTGGCGGGCTAGGCTGGTGCGCTTCTTCTCATCCCCCTCCCTTGCAATCTTCTGAGCGTACTTCTCCCTGATGGCGACTACCTCAGCCCGATAGTCCGTTCGTAGCTTAAGAGACCCTGAGGCCAGGTTGCGCGCGTTGGCATAGGGTTCCAGCTCCTTCTTGCCAGCCGCCCGCAGGCCCTCGTTGGCTCGTTCACGCTCCTCATTGAGACGGGTAAATGTCGCCCGGGGGACGAACACCTCCCCGCGCATCTCGAGCGTTGCCGGATAGCCCTCCCCCTTCAGCTCCTGCGGAAGATTGAGGATACACCGCGCATTCTCGGTTACATCATCGCCCATAGAACCATTGCCACGGGTTATGGCCTGAACCAGCCTTCCCTCCCGGTAAATCAGAGCTATCGAGAGGCCATCGTACTTCAGCTCCACGCTATACCTAGGAGTGTGATCCAGGGCCTCCCTCACGCGCCTATCGAAGTCCTGCAGCTCCTCGAGGGAGTAGGTATTATCCAGCGAGAGCATGGGCACACGGTGGGGCACCTTACGGAACCCGTCGCTGCTGTCATCGCCCACCCGCTGCGTGGGGGAATCCTCCGTCAGCAGCTCCGGGTGTAGGCGCTCCAGCTGCGTAAGCTCCTGCATGAGGAGGTCGAACTCCCGGTCGGAGACCAACGAGACACCCTCCCGATAGTAGGCCTTATTGTACTCCTCGAGTAGCCCTCGTAGCTCCTCTACCCTTTGCCTTGCGCTTTCCATTTCCCCCATAGGTCTATTCCTCCCTTGTTGCGTATTCTGGTTTGAGCTTATGCCACTCCATAAGGCTCGGGTTGCACGATACCCAGGTTATGACGAAGCTATCGAAAAAGGCGTACTCCATGCTGAACTTCTGCACCAGCCCGCCGAGTCGTACCCGTAGTTGCAGCTGCCCGTGGTCCTCTACCTTGCGTAGGGGTAGCACGGTAACATCCTCAAAGGAGTTAAGCCCCTCCATCCCGGGTAGCTTGTAGAGGGCCTCCTTGGCGCTCCAGACGATGGCCATGGCGTACTTGTCGTCCAGGTCTATCCATCCCTTCTCGCCCAGCGTAAGGTACTTATCGGCTATCCGCTTGAAGGGGCGCTCGGTGGACTCTATATCCACCCCTACGAAGAAGCGCGCGCTCGAGAGTACCGCCACGTAGGGGAAGGAGTGGGTGATGGAGATGTGGTGCCGTCCCTTGGATAGGAAGGGCCGCCGGTTGGGCTTGTAGATTATGCTATCATTTATACCTAGCACCCTCAGGCAGCAGCGTGTTGCCAACCACTCCAGGCGGCGATTCTCATCCTTGAGGCGCGCCAGCACCGGGAAGGAATCCCCGTCGATGTAGGACTTCAGGAAGGCCTCATCCTCCTCTATCTTCCAGAGGGCGAGGGATGCCACCCCCGAAGTTATTTTTCTGACCTCGGCCATGCCTCTTCCCTCCACTTTAGGGTCTCTATCATACGTAGGATATCCGCCTCGAAAAAGCGTACCGCCGGGGCCAGGGAGTCAATATTCGGCTCGCTGTAGAAGTAGAGCGCACCCCGTAGGAAGCGACGCACCGAATCGGTCGCGTAGAACTGCACCGAGCTGGCCACATTCCCCTTGATGCGGTAGAGCATCGCGTAGACGCTATCCTGCGGGTTCTCAAAGACCTTCTCCTCTATGGCATCAGCCTTCACCGAGTGCTTGTAGGCCATAGTATGCGCATCCTCAAAGAGCGTATCCAGCGCCCCCGGCTTGTCGTAGTAGCTCAGGTAGATCGTCGCCTTGTACTGCGGCACAACGATGTTGGTACCGCTCCCATCGGGGCGATGCTCCAGCTCTGCGTAGAGCGGCATATCAAAGCTATAGGGCAGTTTGGTGTCCGACGGTCCGTACTCCTTCTCTGGGAAGTCAAACCGGGGGTAGCCCTCCGGCTTCGGCACGGGCGGATTGCTGCAGCCCACCAGCAACCCGCAGAGGCCCAGGCAAAGGGAGAGGCCCACCAGCCCACGGAATATTCTTATAGTCTTGCTTCTCATCCTAGTAGTCTACTCGTATAATCTCTATTCGGCGCTTGTTCACCTCAACGACCTTGAGCTTCAAGCCACCGACCTCCAGCTCCTCCCCACGGGTTGGGAAGCGCCCTAGCTGCTCGAGCACCAAGCCCGCCAGCGTCTCAGACTCCCCCCGTACCTCATCGAGGGCATGAATGCTTAGCCCCAGCACCTTGCAGAGGTCGTTTATCTGTATCTTCGCCTCAAAGCGAATGGCCCGCTCACCTATACGGGTGTAGAGCCGCTCCCTGTCGTCGCTCTCGTCCTGTATCTCCCCGAAGACCTCCTCGAGCACATCCTCTAGGGTTACAATGCCGCTCGTCCCGCCGTACTCATCTACAACCACCGCGAAGTGGATGCGTTCCTGCTGGAACTCGTAGAACAGCGCACCCAGCCGCTTATTCTCCGGCACGAACATCGCCGGGCGCAGCAGACGCACCCAGTCGAAATCATTCCCCCTATCGATGTAGGGGAGCAGATCCTTGATGTAGAGTACCCCCTCCACCTTGTCGAAGCTCTCCCGGTAGGCCGGTATGCGCGAATAGCCGCTCTCGAGCATGAGCGCCTTCAGCGTGGCGTAGTCCTCATCTATGTCTACCCCCACGGCATCTATCCGCGGCTTCATTATCTCCGACACCTCTATGCTACCGTAGTCGACGATGCGCTTGAGCATAGCCTGGTCCTCTATCTGCCCCTTGGTTATCTCGAGGGCATCGCCCAAGTCCTCCATCGAGAGGGAGGACTCCCGCTGCGCCATATGCTCGTTGATGCGCGACACCGTCCCGGCCATCAGCAGCGAAAACGGCTTCAGCACCACGTAGAGCGAGTACAAGGGCCTAGCCACGTACTGCAGGTAGAGCAGCGGCTTGGCCGTCCCCAGCAGCTTGGGTAGCACCTCCCCGAAGAGCAGGATTAGGAACGTAATGAGCACCACCTGCACGACGAAACCCAAAACGGGAGAATCCTCAAAGGAGAAGAGGCCATCCGTAATGAAGGCCGAGAGGATAACGATCCCGATATTAACGAGGTTATTCGTTATGAGAATGGTCGCCAGCAATCTATTCTGATTAGCCAGCATCTGCAGCGAGAGCTTATAGCTCTGCACCCGCTCCTCATCCCGCCGCATGTCGTCGTAGTCGGCCGGCTTGAGCGAGAAGGCCGCAGCCTCTGCCCCCGATATGAAGGCCGACGTCAAAAGGAGCAAGCCCAGCACCAGCATCGCCAGCGCCACGCCCAGCGTCGGGGCGTAGAGCTGCACCAGCAGCAAGTTTACTATATCACCTACCTGCAAAACCTATACGCTTTGGTACGCACTCCTCCCCCACCCTAGAAGGGGAAGGCCTCACCGTTCGGTAGCACATAGCTACCATCCGCCTCGTTGAGCTGCATGCCACCCTGCGACCCCTCCGGCATACCACCCTGCACGCCCGCCGACGGATTTGCCCCCTCAACTCCACCCGGCCTCGGTGAGCCTCCCACGAAATGGAAGGTATCCCCAGCGATTTCCGTTGCGTAGTGCTTCTGCTGCTGCTCATCCACCCACTGCCGGTAGCGGATACGCCCCTCGATGTAGAGCTGCTGCCCCTTGCGAACATGCTGCTCAATGACCCGGCAGATTGACCCCCAGAAGACTACGGTGTGCCACTCCGTCTGCTCCTGCCTATTGCCCTGCTTATCCCTGTAGTGCTCCGTCGTGGCAAAGCGGAAGCGAGCACGCGCCCGGCTATTCCCCTCGAAGTACTGTATCTCCGGATCAGCCCCCACGCGGCCCAGTAGTATCACCCTGTTTACACCCATAGTATCTCCATAATGCTTTGCGCGAAGGTACTATTTTAGCGGGAAAACAAGGAGGGGAAAATCAAGAGCATTGGGCACAATGCTAACCCTACTCCTCCCCCACCTCCAGCGCCATCACCTCCTCGTAGCCCATCTCCTCAAACTCCACCCCGCCATGCCCATCGAACACCGCCCCCACGCAGATCACAGGCTTCTCCACCCCCTCCAGGCGCCGGCCGTAGCGCTTCCTCTTTATCTGCTGCAGCGCCGATAGCGGCGTATTGCTCCCCTGCCCCTTCGGCCGCTTGAGTTTCATCTCGAAGATGTAGATGGCCCCCGCCGCCTCCACCTCGCAGTCAGAACGTCCCATGGCCGACGGTCGCTCCACCTGCACCGGCTCCTCGAGCATCGTCAGCACCACGTACATCGCATTGCGGAAGTTCGACTCCCGGATAGGGTTGCCCTCCTCCGCATCCATGTAGGGCACTCCCGCCAGGATGGGGTCCACCGCCCCCATGAAACCCTTGATATCACCCGCATCTAGGAAACCACGCAGACGCTCCATGAGCTTGAAGCGTACACCCTCCTTCCAGCCCAGCAGCTTCGACCCCATCATCCACGCAAGCGTCGTACGGATCTCCCTATTGGGAAAGGCTACCAAAAAGGTGCTATCATCGATGGCTTTCTTTATGGTCAAATAGCCAGTTTGGTAAAGCATTGCGATAGGCGTCCCATCGGTAACGGGCTGCGTAGAGATTTCATGCCGTTTTACGACCACCCCCTCCTCTAGCTTCCTGGCATCCAACACCTGCTGCGATAGTAAATGCTGCAGGACGCTTGGAGTACCTGTCTTCATCCAGTAGCAATCCAAATACTTAGAATCCAACGCCTGCATGAGACCGAAAGGATTGTAGATATGCTGTCCATGGGGGGTGAAGCAATAGCCATCATATAGGTTTCTCAGACGCTCTAAGGCTTCATCTCTGCTACAACCCAGCTGGCCAGCCAATGCCTCTAAATGATCTGGGAACAAGGCCACTATATCCTCCTCAGTGAAACCGCACACTGTGGACCACCCATCATCTAGACTTATATTCCGGATATTATTCAAGCCGCTGAAGAGGGTTAACTGGGAGAACTGGCTCACCCCGGTAAGCATACCAAAGTGGATATACTCATCGTTATCCTTGAGGTTCATGTAGACCGAGCGCAAGATCTCGCGATACACCTCATGTAGCTCCCGTTTCTCCGGGCTTAGCGTCTGTAGCAATGGCACATCGTACTCATCCACCAGGACCACCACCCGACGCTTATACTTACGGTGTAGCACCTTCAGCATCCGGGCAAAACGAATGTTAGGACGCTTATACTTGCTGGTATCAACATCATACGCCTCATCCAGGTCATCAAACTGTTCCTCAAGTAAGAGTGCGATTTCATCCGCCTCCCGCCCATCACAACCCGCCATGCTCAGCTTCACCACCGGGTGCTCCACCCACTCCTCCCCGCTCTCCCGCTGCAGGGCCTCGAGCTTCAGCCCGCGGAACAGATCCTCACGCCCCCGGAAGTAGCACTCGAGCGTCGACAGCAACAGGCTCTTGCCGAAGCGCCGGGGACGGCTCAGGAAATGGTACTTCGGCCGGTGCGCCAGGTGCCACACCATGTCCGTCTTGTCCGCGTAGGCGTAGCCCCGCTCACGTATCTCCGGGAAGTTCTGTATCCCTATCGGCAGCTGCTGCATGATCCTATCCTCCTATCCATTTACCCCCGCTCCCATAGCGCAAAGATAGCGAAAAATCGCCAAGGGTGCGGAAAAGGGCAGGGAGCGAAGAGGGCAGGGAGCGAAGAGGGCAGGGAGCGAAGAGGGCAAAGCACCCCGCGAAAAAAATGGTCACTTTCACTCCACAAAAAAAAGCCGCACCCCTCAGGGTGCGGCCCATATCATGCGCGTAGCTAAACTACTTGTTCACGCTGAAGTTGAAGCTCGGGCTGAAGGTAGCCGTCAGAGCAAATGCCATGGGCACCTTGTTGTAGTCGTCAAGACCAGGAGCTGCGATGCCATTCAGGTTGGCAGCCGTCTTCGAAGCGAAGTTCAGGTTGAGCTCAGCACCCAGCTTGAACCACTCCTTGAACTGGTAGCCCAGCTCGAGGTCAAGAGCTGCACCCATGCTCTTACCGAGGTCATCACCCTTATCATCTACCAGACCCTCATTTTCCATTATCTGAGCGAAGTTCATCGTCAGCGAGGAGGAGAAAGCCTTGTAGCCATAGCTCAGGCCGATGCTCTCGTTGAAGAGGCCACGACCACCGATAGCCTTGTCGCTGCAGAAGCCGATACCCTCATCGCCCTGGTTACCACCCCAGATGCGCTCAAATGCACCATACTTGTCAGCATCATCACCATTCTTGGAGAGCATGAAGAAACCTACATTGGCCTTCAGACCATCGATGATCTTGATCCCAACGTTCAGGTCGAGGCTGTAGGCACCAATCTTGATGTCATCGCCATTGGCCGGGTTCACGAAGCCGGGCTTCTTACCGAACTGGTAGTAGAAATCCAGGTAACCATCTACGATGCCAGCAAAAGCGAAGTTCGCACCGAAGTTGATGTTGGAGAGGTTGTAGAAGTCAGATGCCAGAACTGTCGGCGTGGCTGCAGTCGCAGGGAGCTCCGCATTCTTCAGGTTGCTCGTGTAGAAAGCGTGCAGACCGATCATGTCGTTAATCTGGTAGCTGAGCTTCAGGGCATTGTGGTAGAATGCACCGTTCTTCATGTAGTCAGCACCGTTCTGGTGTAGCACCGTGGTGAAGCCAACATAGAAGCCGCTCTTTGCATAGCTCAGGCGCATTGCCTCAACGGTCTGATCCCAGATCCAGTCGTGGTTAGCCAGGCCAACGCCCATGCGACCGCCACGCAGGTGAAGACCATCGATGAACTCTACGTCACCCCAAGCCTCATCTACATTGATGGCCATGCCAGCTCGCTCGATGCTAATCTTGGTCTGCACCCCCTTGTAGGAGAAGTCGAAGCCCATGCTGGCGCTGTAATCGCCGTACACGCCCATGGGGAGATCCTTCATCTTGCCGTCCTTGTCCGCTTCCTGCATCTTCGCCAGGCCAGACTTGTCGAACTTCACGGTACCCTCAACCTCGCCGGAAAGGCCGAAGTTCATCGGGTATACCTTCTTTACCTCGGGTGCGGGTGCTTCTGCTGCCTCTTCCTGCGCGAGGGCTACATTCGGCCCCATGGCCATAGCCAGGAACGCCATGCAGAACGCGCTGGCGCCGGCCATTTTGTGGAAACTCTTTTTCATCGTGTGTAATCGTTATTGGTTAACACTTCTCGTTTCGCTACGTTCAGCGGGGGGATCGCAACCCCTACCCGCCTCCATTTTGCATCCCAAATGTACAAGAAAAACGGTTAACGCCAAATCGATAGTACGGAAATAGCGTAACCCTGGCTCGTTCGGTACATTACACGCCAAGCCGGACAGAATAGAAACATTAATCGCTGAAAAAGAGGAATATAGACCCTTTCATAGCCGAAAAAACGCCTGAGGGTTGGCGAATTCGGTCGCCTTTCCATTTTATACCCTTTCTAACTTATACGCCCCCCATCTGCCATCGGGGGCGCACGTGTGGGCGCACGTAGGCGGTGCTTGTCCGCCCGTCCGGGGACTTCTTGAACGCGCAAAGGCAGGATTCAGTACATCTAGAAGCCTGGGTTTTCTATCTATCTTTCAAACAAGCAGTTAAAGAGGCTTTGAACAGCACCCGCGTAGGGGGCCCCTCCGAATTTCGTCTAGAGAAATTCGGAGGGGCCCCCTACGCGGAAGGGAGGCGCAAGGTGGGGATTCTGCCCGTGGCCCCATGGGGGAATTCACTTTCGGGGAAAAAAACTATTTTTACACCCAAATTCTAGGGGTACAGGGTATGCAAAAGGAATACGACCAGTCTTACGTTCGGCGCTATACGGCGCTTGGTGTGGTTATTGGGCTTCTCTTCGTGGGCTTGCTCGCGATGGTGCAGCTCCTGGTGGAGGGGGAGCACTTCACCCTGTCCTTCTTCATCCGCGTGCATAGCGTATACCCGGTAATGTACCTAATAGACCTCATGCCGGTGGTAACGGGGCTGGTGGCCTACTACGCCTCGCGCGCTGTATCGCACTCGCACCGGGAGTACCTAGAGCTAGCCCGGCACGAGGAGGAGCATGAGAGCGAGCTGTACCGCTTCGTGATGGGGATGCGGGAGGGGGAGCAAGTGGCCTACACGCCGTCCAAGGACGATAGCCTGGGAAACGCGCTGGTGAGCCTACGCACGGAGCTGGAGCAGAAGCTGGCCAAGGAGCAGCAGCGGCAGGTGGAGGATGAGCGTCGCCGGTGGGTGGCTGAGGGGCTGGCGGAATTCGGCGAGGTGCTGCGGAACGTAACGGGGGAGTCGAGCCTGGAGAGTCTCTCCTACAACATCGTGAGCAAGCTGGTGAAGTACCTCGGGGCCAACCAGTGCGGTTTCTACATGGTAGAGGGCGAGGAGGAGAACGACCGCCACCTGCAGCTGATGGGCTGCTACGCCTACGACAGGGAAAAGTTCACCGACCAGCGGCTAGAGTGGGGCGATGGGCTGGTGGGGGCCTGCGCGCTGGAGGGGGAGACTACCTGCCTAGATCACGTACCGGATGGCTACCTCCGGATAACCTCGGGGCTCGGCGAGGCCACCGCCCAGAACCTGCTGCTGGTGCCGGTGAAGCTGGAGGGGATGGTGTTCGGCGTGCTGGAAATCGCCTCATTCAAGCCCTTCGAGGCGTACCGGATAGACTTCTGCGAGCGGGTGGCCGCAACGATAGCCTCCTCGCTCAAGAGCGTACGTATCAGCATACAGACCACGCAGCTGCTCAACGAGAAGGAGCGGCAGGCGGATGCGCTGGCGCTGAAGGAGCGCGAGATCTCCCAGAACATGGAGGAGCTGACGGCCTCGCGTGAGGAGGTTGCCCAGAAATCGGAGCAGCTGCAGAGCTTTACGGACTCGGTGAACCACACGCTGATTCACGCGGAGTACACGGTGGAGGGGCAGCTGATTACGGCCAACAACAAGTTCCTGGAGAAGCTGGGCTACAGCGATGTCAACGAGGTGCTGGGGAAGCACATTTCGAGCTTCATCAACAGCAAGGACCAGGAGTGGTTCGACGGGGTGTGGAGCCGGTTGATTGGTGGTGGTGAGCACTTCGAGGGCGACCTCAAGCAGGTGGTACGCAGCGGGGGCGACATCTGGACGCTGGCAACCTATACGTGCATTCTGAACTCCAACCGTGAGGTGGACCGGGTGCTCTTCCTGGCGATTGACACGACGGATGCCAAGCTGCAGACGCTGGACTCGCAGGGGCAGATCGAGGCGCTCAACCGGGTGTCCATCAAGCTGGAGGTAACGGCACTCGGGGATGTGATCAAGGCGAATGACATGTTCTTCACGACGCTTGGCTACGAGCCGGAGGATGTACTCAAGCAACCAATTTACCAGCTCTTCCCGAAGAACGAGCAGGCGCAGTTCGAGGAGACGCTCCGTAGCGTGTGCCGGGGGGAGTCCTTCGCCGGGACGATTAAGGTGCTCAAGAAGGGCGGACAGGAAAGCTGGCTACGGGTTTCGCTCACTACGGTGATGGACATGTATGGGGACATTGCGAAGGTGGTATTCATCGCGAATGATATCACCCGGGAGAAGCTCATGGAGGTGGAGTCGCGCCAGCAGAACGAGAAGTTGAAGCTGCAGGAGGAGAAGCTCAAGGAGAACGAGGCAGAGCTGAGCCGGCGGCTGCGCGAGGCTACCGATGAGCTAAAGACGCAGTTCCGGGAGATAGAGAAGGTGCAGAAGCTGAACGAGAAGACGCTGGAGGGCTTCCTGGATGCGATCATCACGACCGACCACGACGGGACGGTGCTGTTCTTCAACCGTGCGGCCGAGGATGTGTTCAAGATGAAGCGCGATGAGGTGCTGGGGAAGAATGTTTCCCTGCTCTTCCCGGAGGATGTCGTGGCGAGCAACGAGTTCCTCCAATCATATATAGACCCTCAGGGGCAGAAGATTATAGGAGCTCGTAATGAGGTAGACACGCGGGACTTCGGGGGTGATGAGCTGAACCTGCTGATGCTGCTGAGCGAGGCGCAGATGGGGCGTACAGTACGATATACCGCCTTCATCCAGAACAACACATTGGATCTATTCTAGGGGGCGAGGGACTGAAGGATGGGAGAGCAATTCGTAGTATCAGCGCGTAAGTACCGGCCGGCGACCTTTGAAACGGTGGTGGGCCAGGGGGTGATTACCAATACGCTCAAGACGGCGATATCGAAGGGCATGCTGGCGCAGGCCTACCTCTTCTGCGGCCCCCGCGGGGTGGGCAAGACGACCTGTGCACGTATCTTCGCCAAGGCGATCAACTGCACGGAGCGAACCGGGGACGGGGAGCCCTGCGG
>PDRH01000129.1 GCA_002748015.1 Bacteroidota bacterium
TTCCTCTACGGTGGATCGAGCTTCCGGATGTCTGGCGGTGAGTTGCGTTTTGCGGGGCGGGGTAAGTATAATACCGAGCCTATGTACGCCTGGAAACTCAATCTACCGATAGCGAACGTTTCGGCGGAGGGGGGTAGTGTGGTGGTGCAGACGGAGGAGGATTGCTACTTTACGCAGCCGTGGGATTTGCATTTCAATGAGGTAGTGTTCGATCTGTACAATGGGGCCGAGGCCGTGCCGTGGAATACCTTGCAGGTGGATAGCCATTTGGATATCAAGCGGGGTAAGCTGCATCTGAAGAGCACGTCGCCCAATGTTACGGGCATGACTCTGGTGGTGCATAATCGTGTGGATGTGCGTGCGGGTGGGGATCTGGTGCTCAGCGACAAGTCGACGTTTCAACCCACTGATGCCTGCACGATACACTACGATCCAGCGGCCTCCGGGGCTGATCGTAAGCTGGATTGCTGGCGGATGATAGCGGCAGGAGGGGCCACCACCAAGTTGTTTGAGGGGCTGAAGGAGATACGTGTCAAGCAGTACCGTTCTTCGGGTAGCTCGGTTATGAATACGTCGGGGACGCCGATGTACGTAGACGAAGAGGCTGATATCAGCTGGGGTGGTCAGATTCTGGCTAGTGCTGGTGGCGTGCACCTGAAGGGGGTGCTACGGGGGGAGCATGGTGCGAAGATAGACAGGCTGGTGCTGGAGGAGAATAGCCGCCTGGAGAATGAGCTAGAGGTGCAGGAAGAGCTGAATCTGAATGGGAAGGTTTTCGACATAGGCTACCGGCCTCTGGTTCTGGGTGCGGGGTGTACGGTTGAGGCGGGCACCGGCAGGGTGAAAATGTCCGGGGAGTACGGTTGTAAGGGAGTAACGAAGGTGTTCGGCGCAGGGGAGGGTAGCAAGTTTACTTTCCCCTTCGGGAACAAGTCGGTGGAGCTGGAGGGGTCGCTCTCGAATAGGGGTGCGCTGAACTGCGTGTACGTTTACGGGCGGCATCCGCTGGTGCAGGACGATAAGGATCCGCCGGACTACTACTGGACCTTGCATTCGGAGGAGAAGTTGTGGTCGGGCGTGAAGGCGACCTTTGGTACGAGCGCGATGCCTTCGGGAGGGGGGTGGCTTAATCCGTGGAAGATGTGGCTCTGGCGGTACAGAGAGGAGGTGTGGGACAAGTTGACCCAGGAGATTTACTACAACCTGTCGGCGAATGCGGATGGGGACTACGCGATAGCGTATAAAGCGGATCGTCGCTATGAATGGCGGACGAAGGGAAGCGGGGAGTGGGTTAAGGCAGGCATATGGCAGTGGAGGAGGCCGGGCGAGACGACCTGGAAGGATGTTGCAGCAGCAGAGCCTGACCATCGCGTACCGTGGAAGGGCGACAAGGTGCATATACGTGCGAATCATCATGTGAAGGCCCCCAGCGAAGAGGAGATAAATGGTATTTGGCCCAACCCAGGTGTGTATCAACTGCGGAAGTGGGGGTGCGACGAGCTGGTACTGGATGGGGAGCTTGATTTGGGCAATCCGGTCAATCGCTATAAGCGGGTGGGCAGTCCATGGCGCTACAAGATAGATATTCTGGGTAAGGTGTCGGGTAGCGGTAGGCTTTTACTATCCCCGCAGAAGATAAATGCCGTTGTGAATAAGGGGTATTTCCTGCTTCCGATAGGGGATTTGTCCTCTTTTGACTCTGACAGAACTCCGGATAATCTGCCCAAGAACTACGGTACGACGGTGTTCTACACGGAGGATGCTGGCGTTTACCAGCTACCGGACAAGGCGACGTACGGGCATCTGGAACTGAAGCCGGCGGCTGGTTCTGAAATAGTGTTCAATCAGACGACGGATGAGGTGACGGTAAATGGGAATATGACGCTCGCTGGTGCGGAGGATGGTGCGGCGAGCCAGGCGACGTGCCGTAGCGTAGCTGGTGAATTCAAGCGTCGGAAGCTGGTGGTGAATGGGGATTTCAATCTGCGCAGCGGGCAATGGCGGACTGGTCGCAACCCGGCGCAGTATGCCCCGAACCCGAAGGTATGGGAGACCAGCCAGGTGCTCTACATGCTGAAGTCCCTGCGGATAGGCCAGAAGGGGAGCATTAACTTCAGCCCGGCCCAGCAAGCGATGGATAGGACCTACTACGATGTAATATATCTGCGTGGGGATCTGGAGAATAATAGCGGTGTGGAGTCGAAGCTCTATTCGGACAATGTCAATGCGGATGGGCTGAGGAGTTCGTTCCATTTTTACTTCACGTCCAATAACGACTCTCGGGTATATGGTACGGGGAAGCCGATACGGATGGGGCGCTTTTTCCATGTAGTCAAGGGGAGTAGCCAGCAGCGGGTGGTGGTGGAGGGGAGTGGCTTCATCTGGAATACGGATTTGGAGGAATCCAACAAGCCCTTGATTGATATAGTTCGGGGGCAGCTGGTTCTGAAGTATTTGACTAGGAGTGTAGATGGGACGGTGGGGCCGGCGGCGCTTTCGAGGAAGTCGCTGATGGAGATTAAGCCGGAGGGCACGCTGGTGATTGATGGTGCTGATACGCATGTCCAGCTGGCGCACATGAAGGATTACGCGATGAGCTCGGTGCTGCTGAATGGGCGGCTCTCCGTGCTGAATGGGCAGCTGGAGGTGGGGGTTGATGTGCCGACCAGCCAGTACAACGGTAGCCTGGAATACACGTCGACGGGTTCGGCGGTGTTCGAGGTGGGGGTAGGCGGAACGGTGAATATCTACGGTGGCTTCCGGCGGCCGGCCGATAGCCACCTGGGCTTCCTGACGTACCGTCAGCATGGGGGGCTTGTGCGGGTGTATGGCTATGGTGAGCAGCACAAGGATAAGTCTTCGGCCTTGGAGCTCTTTGGGGATATGCATATGAATGGGGGGGTGCTGGAGCTCAATTCATTGGCTTCGAAGGCGCCGGAGGGCGATGCGTACATCTTCTCGGGGGTAGAGAAGATGCGCGGGCTGCTGCTGCTGAAGTCGCAGGGGGCGAGCGCTCCGCTGCGTGTAAAGAGCAATGTGCCGCTGTGGGACCTGGAGGTGTCCGGCCGTGCGCAGGTGCATGGTAGCCCGCTGACGGTTAGCCACCTGCTACGGGTGAATGAGGGGAGCGAGTTCACCTCAGGGGAGAATCTTCGGGTTGAGGGGACATTTGAACTGCTGGGTAGCTATAAGGGGGAGGACAATGTAACGACTTTCGCAGGGCAGTCGAGCTTGGATGAGCAGCGGCTGGTGCTTGGTAAGAATGCCGTTGCGGATTTTAGCACCCTGCTTACTGATAGCCGGTTGGGGCTAAGTCTCCAGCCACAGAGCATAAGCGAGATTCCGGATGTGCTTGTTAGTCGTCTGCTGGAAATCTCGGGGGCGCCGAGCCTACGGCTGGGGCTACATACGAACCAGGTGAAGGTGGTGGTAAAGGGGGATGTTATCAACCGTTTGGGCTATGATTCGGAGGTAAAAGGCGGGGTGGAGCTTGTGCGGGTATCGCTACCCAACCGAGTGTCTGGTGCGGGGGCCTTCGGCAACCTGTACGTAAAGAATGGCCCGGCGATAGTGGATACGGACATCCGCGTGCTAGGGAAGAAGCTGGGGCTGGGCGGAAAGCTGAAACTGGGCGATCGGCAGATGTACCTCAGCGCGCAGACGCGGGTGGAGGGCTACGGGGCGCATCCCACGCTGGGGAGTGATGGGAACTACGTCGAGACCTCGGGACGGATATCGGCGGGTGGGATAGTCCGCCAGCTGCCAGAGCTTACGGTACCCCCGGTTATGCGATTCCCGCTGGGTACGGATAAGTACTACACGCCGGTGGAGCTAACCCTGACGTCGAGCAATGGGAAGCCTGGAACGGTGAGCGTGGGTAATGTAGCGGTTCACCATTTTGCGCACGATCCGAAGGAGCTGGACAAGGCGCTGAAGTACTACTGGCCGATTCGTTGGTCGGAGGGTGCGCCCCTGCAGCTGGAGGGGAGTATGCTCTTTGAGGCTCCTAATGTGCCGGAACTGGCGCAAAGCTTGCAGCAGGGGGAGGCCAAGCCCTACATGTTCAACGAGAAGGCGGGGCAGTGGAAGCATCGCAAGCCCGAGGATGTGCTAATTTCCAGCCAGCAAATACGGTCAACATGGAGCATAGAGGCGAATAGCACGCTTGATGCTGTAAACGGCGACTACACCGTTGCGCATAAGCCGGCCTGCCCGGAGGTGCGGACGGTGCAGTCGACTGGGAGTGGTGATTGGAACGATGATATCTGGGAGGATGCTATCAATCCTGCGCTACCGGTGAACTTCGCAGATGGCCCTGAGGGTTGCAATGTGATAATCAGAGAGGGGCATACGGTGAACTTGACCAAGAAGAAGCGTAACCTCTCGCTGGAGTTAAAGGGAGCTAAGGGCGATTCGCAGGGAACCCGCCTGGTGCTGCAGAAAGGTAGTGAGTTTGCAAGCTTCCGGACGGTGAGTGGGGTGGGGGCGCTGGAGCTACGCCATGGCCAACTCCCTGATGCTGATTATTCAGAGTTCTTCGGCTGTGGGAATGAGGGGATGCTCATCCTGGCAGGGACTGGTAAGAATAAGATTCTGCTGGATAACAACATGGAGATTCCCTACCTGTGGACTTGGGGTAGCGGTGAGCAGATGCTGAGCATCATAAGCGAGCAGGGGGACGACCGGGTGCTTACCGTTTGTAAGCAGCTGTGGGTGAAGGGGAAGTCGACCTTTACCTTCATGCCGATTTATGGTAGCCAGGAGAAGGTCTTGCTACGTATCAAGGGGACGATGGAGCGGGATGCGAACGCATCGTTTACATCCATTCGCAATGAGGTGGTGGAATTCTGTGGTGAGGATGCCGAGCAGCAAATAGGTGGCGGTGTACTGGCTGGTCGATCGGATTTTACTGGTGACAGCTCGCTGGAGACGCTGATTGTGAATAATCCGAACGGGGTAAGGATGGGTGAGGGGGCTAAGGTGGAGGTTCTCACGAAGCTGCTGCTTCGGTCGGGTAGGCTGAAGACTCCCGCTTATCAGACGAACGTAGCTTTGAATCAGCAGGATCGCCTACTCTACCATCCGAAGGAGTCGAACTACGGAGGTACGCCTGAGGAGCTGGGCTCGCCGAAGTCCTACGTGGAGGGGCCGATGCACGTAATGCCCATCATGAACCAGACGTTGCTCTACCGTTGCCCCTTCGGTCAGAAGATGCTATCTGGGGGGGTTCAAATGGGCAATCAGTTTAGCCTGGAGTTCGTGAATACTATGCTACCCTCGATGGTGGAGTTCAAGATGCCTACTCCCCATAGCGACAAGAGCCACTACGGTGAAGATGCGCAGGGTAAGGATGTGGTATACCTCAACCCCAGCTTCTCCTGGCTGGTGGCTGGTGAAGGCGTGAACAGCTACGTAACGATAGAGAAGAGTTCGCTTGGTGTGCCCCCCCAGCAGTACAAGCATCTGCAGATTGGTAGGTACTCCAAGGGGGTAGATGATGCATCAGGTAAGTGGAATGCCATAGCGACGCAGAGCAGCTCGGATGAGCCTACTGTGCTGAAGAGCGCGGAGCTTCAGCGCTATAGCCTTCAGCGCACCGCCTACTCAGTGGTGAGCACGGAGCGAGACCTGCGCCCCATGCTGCAGTTTGCCAGTATGGCACCGGTGTGCGTGAAGGATCTCACAGGAAAGGTGCCGCTCCTACTGGAGGACCCGAGCAAGAATACGCTGCCGGACTATAAGCTGAAGGTGGTCTTTGCGCTGATTGCCCCGGATGGGACGGAGGTGTCTAGAAAAACGGAAATCCTCAACAAGCCTACGCCTCCCGATAAGCTGACCCTACCCGTGAAGAAGAGTTGGATTGACAACTATTTGAACATAAGGTTGGTGTCCATGCAGTATAGCTACGACAGTGCGCCGTATGAGGAGGGGGCTGTTGGTGAGGACTGGGCGACGGTAGCTCGAACTCCCGAAGTGGTGCAGATTGGTGATGGTACTACACCCAAGGAGGTATGTGGCGGTAAGAACCTAGCGCTTACGGGAGTGGTGAATGGTAATGAGGTGAAGGTAAAGTGGTCGGTATCGCCCTTTGGGGAGTTCACCCATGACGACCAGCTTTCCACAGATTTCCTATACCTGCCCGGTCGCAATTATGATATTACGCTGACGGCTTCGTGGCGGGAGACCTGCAAGTCTTTTAAGAGCCTAAAACTCCGATCGGTCTCGCCGCTGAAGCTTGACCCAGAGTCGCTTGGTGGGGTGCTTGAGGTTTGCCAGCGCGACCAGGTTACGGTACACGTGACGGACAATGGGGACATTGGTGGTAAGTACGAGTGGAGGGATGTCGACTCCTTGCTGGGGTCGGCGTTCACAACTTCTACGGTGCCGAATAGGAATACATTTAAGCTTCCGGACGACGTTACTGGTGAGGTGCGGATGCAGGTGCGCATGGAGGAGATTTGTACGGATTGGATAGACTTTACGGTGAAGGTGCTGGAGCGCCCCAACGGTGATATTATAGGGGCTGAGAAGGTGTGCGTCCTGGACCCTCAACTGGAAAATCTCAGGAAGTACGCTTATAGCGATACACGTACAGGCTTTGTGTATGCTTGGGAGGTAGAGCCGATCTTCGCAATCCCTTCTAGCATGATGCCAAAAAAAGTTGGGTTAGAGTCCTCCACCACCCAAGGTGAGGTTAAGGTGAAGTTCTCCAAGGATGAGGCGTTTGGCTATAAGCTGCGGCTGAATATCAAGGCGAGCCAAGCGGATGGTCGTTGCCCGGATAGGAAGGTGAAGGTGATATGGGTTTCTCGTCCTATTCCGACGGGGCCGGTCTACACCGTGTTCCCGGAGTAGAAGGGATGGGAAAAAATAGTATTTTTGCCCCCGATAGGGTACATATAAGCTAGGGTTCAAGCCAATGGATGCGCAGACAGAGAAGACAGGGAAGAAGACAAGCCTTTTTGCGAGGAGGTTCATTCGGATATTCTGGGGAACGTTCATTTCCCTCTTCCTGCTGGTGGTGCTGCTGTTCACGCTGATTGCCCTCGGGGTTTTCGGGCCGATGCCCTCGTTCGAGGAGCTGGAGAACCCGAAGAGCAATCTAGCGAGCGAGGTGCTGGCCGATGATCATACCATTCTGGGGTCTTTCTACATCCAGAATCGTTCTGGAGTTACGCACGATGAACTTTCTCCTCACCTTTCGGCCGCGTTGATTTCTACGGAAGATGAGCGCTTTCATTCCCATTCGGGTATCGATGTTTTCGGGTTGGGGCGTGTAATTCTGAAAACGGTCATTCTGCGCCAGCGGGGAGCAGGGGGTGGATCGACCATCTCGCAGCAGCTAGCCAAGAATCTTTTCCCTCGTGATACTGCCCGTTCCAGCAATGGTTTGGTTCGTGTGAGCCGCCTGGCGCTGGCAAAGTTCAAGGAGTGGATAACGGCCGTAAAGCTCGAACGCAACTATACGAAGGATGAAATACTGACTATGTACCTCAATACGGTGCCCTTCGGTTCGAACTCCTTTGGTATCAAGATGGCGGCACGTACCTTCTTTTCGACCACTCCCGATTCGCTTCGGGTGGAGGAGGCTGCTCTGCTGGTGGGGCTGGTAAAAGGGCCTACGCGCTATAGTCCGGTTCGCCATCCGGAGCGATCGCTCAAGCGTCGTAATGTGGTGCTGGGGCAGATGTTGAAGTGTGAGCGGCTGACGCAGAAGGAGTACGATTCGCTCACGCAGCTACCACTGAACCTGAAGTACAGGATGCAGGATCACAACTCGGGGCTGGCGACCTACTACCGCGAGTTGCTGCGCTTGCAGATGACGGCCAATAAGCCTAAACGTGAGAACTATAGCGTCCGTGAGCAGTACCAGGCCGATTCGCTGCTGTGGGAGACGAGCGAACTCTATGGGTGGTGCAATAAGAACCGCAAGCCCGATGGCACACCTTACAATCTCTACAGGGACGGGCTGAAGATCTACACGCCTATTAATGCGAAGCTGCAACGCTACGCCGAGGAGGCCATAGCGCAGCATCTGGGGGGGCATCTCCAGCCGGCCTTCTTCCGCGAGAAGAAGAACTCGCTCTTCAGCTACAAGGTGGACAAGAAGATGCGCGAGCAGGTGATACGCCACGGCATAGTGCGTACCGAGCGCTATCGTAGCATGCGGGCGGCCGGAGCATCTCAGCAGCAGATAGACAGCGCCTTCCACGTGAAGGTGAAAACGACGCTCTTCTCATGGAAGGGGGATATCGATACGGTGATAACGCCCTACGACTCCATGGTCTACATGAAGAAGATACTACGCTGCGGCTTCATCGCCATGGAGCCGAACTCTGGGCGGGTGCGTGCCTACGTGGGTGGGAATAACTTTAAGTACTTCAAATACGACCAGGTGTACGTAGCCCGTAGGCAGATAGGCTCTACAATTAAGCCCTTCCTCTACACGCTGGCCATGCAGGAGGGGTACTCCCCCTGCATGAAGGTGCCCAACGTGCCGCAGGTTTTCCAGGTGGGGAACTCGACCTGGACTCCGAAGAACTCCGGGAAGACGCGCCATGATGGGGAGATGGTTACCCTTAAGTGGGGGCTGGCTAACTCGGTGAACAACATCTCGGCCTGGCTGGTCAAGCAGTTCACGCCGCATGCAGTAGCCAATCTCATGCACAAGATGGGCATACATAGCTTCATTGATCCCGTATGGTCCATCTTCCTGGGTACATCCCTGATTACCAACTACGAGCTGACGGCGGCCTACACCGCATTTGCCTCCGGGGGGTGGCATATAGACCCCCTGCTCGTCGACCGGATAGAGGATAAGAACGGGAATATCATATCGCGCTTCTACCCCGAAAAGCGGGTGGTAATCAGCCCCGAGACGGCCTACCTCATGGTCAACCTCCTGCGAGGAGTGGTGGACCACGGGTCGGGGCTTCGCATGCGCTATATCTATAAGCTTAAAGGGCCTTTGGGTGGGAAGACCGGCACGACGCAGAATAATGCTGATGGGTGGTTTATGATGATACACCCCAACATTGTGTTGGGCACCTGGGTGGGAGCTGAGGACCCGCAGGTGTTCTTCAATAGCATAGCCTACGGCCAGGGGGCGAGCATGGCCTTACCAATCGAAGGCCTCTTCATGCAGAAGGCCTATGCTGACCCGAGCTCTGGTATTAATGAGAATGATCAGTGGGCAGTGCCAGAGACCCTTAGAGGGGTATCCTTCAGCTGCAATACCACCGATTCTGTAGCTCAGGAAGGGGATGGGGGGGATGAGTTCTTCTAGCCCCTTGGCTAGACTTTGGCTAGTGCTATTCTTCTCCCTAGCGCTTTTCATGTTGCTAGGCTGCGATGATGAGGATGCCACTCCAGCACCAAGGGTATACGTAAACTTACACCTCCCTTTGAACCTGCCACAGTATGAACAGCTGGCTTTTCCAGGGAGTCTTTATACATATAAAAATGAGGGATTTCAGGGTAGGGGAGTGTACATCCTGCACTGCCCGGATGGGGAACGTTTCAAGGCTTATGATGCGACCTGCCCTCAGCACCTGCCCGACCGCCCGGTAAGCCTTACGCTCGAGGGTTTCGAGGCTGTTTGCCCTTTCTGCAGCACTCGCTATGACCTGCTGAATAGCGGCATGGAGGAGGGGGGACGCCATCGGCTACAGGAGTATAAATGCCGATACAACTCGCCGGTTCTGAGCGTGAAATCCCGTTAAGGAGTTCGTGGGCTTGTTTTTGCGGCGAATACTACCTATCTTTGAGGCTATCTAAACAAGCATATATACTATGAACGATTTTCAGCGTGAAATACTGGCTGGCATCCCCGCCCAGCTCCCCGCCCCACGGCCGCTCAATGCGGCATTTAGCCATGCACCCCATCGTAAGCACATCCTCTCGGCTGAGGAGCAGAAGCTGGCGCTACGCAATGCCCTAAGGTACTTCCCCAAGGAGCAGCATGCCGAGCTAGCGGCAGAGTTTGCCGCCGAGCTAAAGGAGTACGGGCGCATCTACATGTATCGTCTGCGCCCGTCCTACGAGATGTACGCCCGTCCTATAGATGAGTACCCAGCCCAATGCCGGCAGGCTGCAGCCATCATGCTCATGATACAGAACAACCTCGATCCGGCTGTGGCGCAGCATCCGGAGGAGTTGATTACCTACGGGGGTAACGGTGCGGTATTCCAAAACTGGGCGCAGTACCGCCTCGCAATGAAGTACCTGGCCACCATGACGGACCACCAGACCCTCGTTATGTACTCGGGCCATCCGATGGGGCTGTTCCCCTCACATCCCGATGCACCGAGGGTGGTGGTAACTAATGGGATGGTCATTCCGAACTACTCGAAGCCAGACGATTGGGAGCGCTTTAATGCGTTGGGGGTCTCGCAGTACGGCCAGATGACGGCCGGCTCCTACATGTACATTGGTCCCCAGGGCATAGTCCACGGTACGACTATCACCGTGCTGAACGCCGGACGTACCAGAAAGGCAGCGGATGCTAAGGACCTCGGCGGCATGCTCTTCGTCTCGTCCGGACTTGGGGGCATGTCGGGGGCACAGCCCAAGGCCGGTAAGATCTCCGGCGTGGTGAGCATCATTGCCGAGGTGAATCCCCATGCGGCCCAGAAGCGGCATGCGCAGGGCTGGGTGGACGAAATATTCGAAAGCCTCGATGAGCTGCTACCCAGGGTGCGGAAGGCCATGGCCGATAAGGAGGCCGTGTCGATAGCCTACCAGGGGAATGTGGTTGACCTATGGGAGCGCCTGGCTACGGAGGATATTCAGGTGCATTTGGGTAGCGATCAGAGCTCCCTGCACAACCCCTTCTCTGGGGGCTACTATCCAGTGGGTTTGAGTTTCGACGAGGCTAACGAGATGATAGCCAGCAAGCCTGAGGAGTTCAAGGAAAAGGTATATGATTCGCTCCGTCGCCAGGTGAAGGCCATCAATACTCTGGCTACGCGTGGTATGTACTTCTTCGATTACGGGAATGCCTTCCTGCTGGAGTCGAGCCGTGCCGGTGCGGACATCATGGCCGAGGACGGGAAGACCTTCCGCTACCCCTCCTACGTCCAGGACATCATGGGGCCGCTGTTCTTCGACTACGGTTTTGGTCCTTTCCGCTGGGTGTGTACCTCGGGTAAGCCGGAAGATCTCGCCCTGACCGACCAGATTGCCCTGGAGGTGCAGGAGGATATGCTCCGGACCGCTCCCGAGGAGATAAAGGGGCAGCTCGAGGACAACATCCTCTGGATAAAGGGGGCGCAGCAGAACAAGCTGGTGGTTGGCTCGCAGGCCCGTATCCTCTATGCTGATGCGGAGGGACGTGCGCGCATAGCCCACCGATTCAACGAGGCGGTACGCCTAGGTAAGCTGAGCGCCCCCGTCGTGCTGGGTAGGGACCACCACGACGTGTCTGGGACGGACTCCCCCTACCGCGAGACCTCCAACATCTACGACGGATCGCAGTTTACTGCCGACATGGCCATCCACAACGTCATCGGCGATGGTTTTCGTGGGGCAACCTGGATATCCATCCACAATGGTGGTGGTGTAGGCTGGGGCGAGGTGATTAATGGTGGCTTTGGGCTGGTAGTTGACGGATCAGCCAAGGCGGATATGCGCCTGGAGCGGATGCTCTTCTGGGATGTGAACAATGGCATAGCGCGCCGCTCCTGGGCTCGCAACCCCAGCGCCATGTTCGCCATAGCCCGCGAGATGGACCGCTCGCCCGAGCTACAGGTTACCATGCCAAACCTGGTAGACGATAGTCTGATTGAGGGGGCTATGGGTTAGGATGGCCCTGTAATGATAAACTACCCATGCGGGGTGTTCGCCTAGAGCGACACCCCGCTTTTTTTGCCTCTTCATATTGGTCTTTCTGTGCCCGAGCATGCGCGAATAGGGTAGTCTACGCTATTTTTTCCTACCTTTGCAAGCCAGTAAAAGAGCACTACATATGACACTATCGAACGAGAAGAGGATACTCATTATTGGAACAGGCGGCCGAGAGCATGCCCTTGCCTGGCGCTTGCTCCAGAGTCCCAGCAAGCCAGAGGTATACGCACTGAATGGGAATCCGGGTATGGAGGAGGACAAGGTTGAACGCGTACCGGGCGACCCCACCGACTTCGAAAGGATTCGGCAAATGTGCATAGACCTTAGGATTAACCTCGTTATAGTCGGCCCTGAACAGCCGCTGGTAGACGGTCTGGTAGACTACTTTAAGAAGGATCTTGCCCTACGGGATATCCCCGTCTTTGGCCCTTCCAAGAAGGCAGCTCAGCTCGAGGGGAGCAAGCGCTTCGCCAAGGACTTTATGGCCCGGCACAACATCCCGACCGCTCGCTACGGTACCTTCACCCGTGAGAGCATGGAGGAGGCGGTGGAGTTCCTCAGCACTCTAAAGCCCCCCTATGTCCTCAAGGCTGACGGTCTGGCGGGTGGCAAGGGGGTGATCATCCCCGAGACCCTTGAGGAGGCCAATGAGGCGCTTAGGGCCCTTCTCGACGGGCAGTTCGGCGAGGCAAGTAGCACGGTTGTTATCGAGGAGTTCCTCCACGGGCGAGAGGTCTCCGTTTTTGCGATATGCGACGGAGAAGATTACTACCTCCTCCCCCCGGCGAAAGACTACAAGCGTGCGCTGGATGGCGACAGGGGGCCGAACACAGGAGGTATGGGCTCGGTTAGCCCAGTACCCTACATTAGCGATGCCTTCATGGCCAAGGTGGAGGAGCGTGTTATCAAGCCCACCCTCAAGGGCATGCGCGAGGAGGGCTATCCTTTCGTGGGCTTCATGTTTCTCGGTCTGATGTGCACCCCCGAGGGGGAGCCACAGGTTATCGAGTATAACGTACGCATGGGTGACCCCGAAACGCAGGTGGTCATGCAACGAGTTGAGGGCGAATTTGCCGGCATGCTGCTCAATGCGGCCAGGGGGGAGCTTGGGGACAGCACCATGGAGGTCAACGATGATTTCTGCGTATCTATATCGCTCACCTCGGAGGGCTACCCGGGGAAGTACGAGACCGGCAAGGAAATCACAATCGAGAAGGTCTGGAACGGGCAGTGCAAGCTCTTTCATGCTGGTACGTGCCTAGAGGATGGTATTCTCTCTACTAAGGGGGGACGTGTCTTCTCAGCCTGCGGCAGGGGGAAAAATCTTCAGGAGGCTCTTGAGAAGGCTCAGAAAGTTGCCGATAGCATCTCCTTTGAGGGTAAAACCTCTCGCGGCGATATTGGGCAGGACATCATGCGCTACTCTGCCCAGTAGCCTTCCATGCTTGCGCTTTTTAGGCATAAGCATCCAGCACAAGCCGTCTGGGCTGCGCTGATAGTTCTTGCAATGTGGGGGGGAGGCCTCTACCTCCACCCCCCCGTTTTGCAGGAATCGCAGAGGCATGCCCGGATAATCTTCCTGCTACTCAGTGGGGTTAATCCCTACATCCTCAAGGTGCTGGAACTACTGCTTCTCCTGGGAACAGCCTTCGCCGTACGGATGCTTATGAACCGCCTGTTCAGCTCCCTGTTCCGAACGGGGATTTACATCCTTCTGGCCTGCCTGAGCGCCACCTCGCTCAGCCTTACTAGAACACCTATGCTTGCCCCCGAAATCGGCATGCTACTCATCATCTATGGAAGCTACCTTCTGGCCGTAGCTGGATCTAATAATAACCTTAGCAGTAGGGTACTACGAGCCTCATTCTCTATCTCAGTCGCAAGCCTACTCTTTTTCCCCTACACCCCGCTGCTGCTGCTAGCCCCTCTAGCCACGATCCAACAAAGGGCGATGGATCTACGCATATTCTGCGCCTGGCTGGTCGGTACGGCGCTGCCACACGCCTTCTCCCTAGCAGCGTGCTATCTCTTTGGTTTACCATTGCTGGCCTACCTCCCGGACTATAGCATTGCAGGCTTATCGCCGGAAGTGCTGCTTAACAGCATGCTCGCCAACCCGCTCCGGCTAGCCTACTGGCTAACCCTAATCGCCCTCTGGATAGTGGCCGAGCTGCTCTACCCGCCCCAGCTGAGCAGCCAGCGAAACAGCTTTCTGCTGGCCAGAAACCTTAGAATATTTACCATTGTCTCCCTCCTTCTAGGTTTAGTGCTAGCCAATGCTGCTCCGGGAATAACCCTGGCGCTCGGGCTTACCATCACCATTCCCATTGCCCGCATGCTCCTTTCTACCCAACGTGTCAAGCTTAAAACCCTCCTATTCATCACCCTGCTCGCCATGGCGACCATCACCCAGCTGGTAGGCTATTAAGCGCGCAAGCATTCCGCATTCCCTTGGTAAACCACGAATAGAGAAACAGGGCGTTAGCCCCCAAACAATAGACCTATGGAAACCATTGACTATTCAGCATTTGAGGCGGTACATATGTACGTGGGTACCATCCTTGAGGCCTCGCCCAATGAGAAGGCGCGTAAGCCCGCCTATAAGCTCCGTATAGACTTTGGTCCTTTGGGGCAGAAGAGTAGCTCTGCCCAGTTGACCGAGCACTATACCCCAGAGCAGCTGGTTGGCATGCAGGTTGTCGCCGTACTTAACTTCGAGCCAAAGCGCATCGCAGGGGTCAAGTCCGAGGTGCTCGTTCTGGCGGCCGTCAGCGAAATGGAGGGTACAGTCCTGCTGCAGCCCACCCAGCCCGTACCCAATGGCGCACGCATCAGCTAGATTGCGCTAGCCAGACCAAAGGGGCTCTGAATTCGCGTGGGAGCTTCCCAAGGGGGAGGTCTACATGTTGCCGTGCGCAGTAATGAAAACCCCACTTCCATTTACACCCCCCAAATTCGGTTTATACCTATTCACCATTCTAGGAATGCGGCAACTGTCGGGCGAGCCAGGGCGTTCGCTCTGTTAGCAAAGCGAAAAACCGCTATGCCTACGGGTAGCGTGTATCCAATGCGCGTTGCATGGAGGATATTAATCTCTGGCAGCTAGTCGGTAGCGAATTACTTGCCACGCCGGAATAAAACGATTCAGGATATTTATATCTATCCTGCCTACGGCTTCCCGCAGCTAAGCTGGAGAGCAGATGCCTAGGTGATGCTAATCAAGGCAGAATATCGGTATGGCTACAGGCCCACGCATAATTGCGAGAATGTAGCTAGGTGGGAGTCCACCGTGGAAAAGTCCCCCTGCTCATGCTGGTGAATTCGCTTTTTCCGCTCCGCGAAGCAAGCCCATCTACCCAAAACGATCTTTATTTTGCACCTAGGAAGGAGGTGGAGTAGGGGAGTGCAGGATGAATAGCGGGTAGCACTTCTCACTTTACTAGCGATTTACTTCCGTATTCTGTGTATTTTTAGGGGCAAGCATTTTTCATCCAGTACGTTTTTATACTGGTATATAGATAGTTATATATGTTACCTACCTCTAGTATAGAATGCTCTAGCGTAGGGAAAGGGCTGGCTATAAGGTCATAGTGTATTCTGGCTATCAAAGTTCTCTCCTGAATAGTGCTAGCTATCAGGCGCATTTGTCCCCCTTCTAGGTGCATAGGCCAGCAGGGGGATATATATATGATGAGCGAGCAATCCATGGGCAAATAGCGCATAATCAGGCCATAGTAAAGCATACCTAAAGTCTTCATTAGGT
>PDRH01000134.1 GCA_002748015.1 Bacteroidota bacterium
CTGCGAGTTCAGCTTCGATGAGGGCGATGCCAATCGTGCTGTATACTCCAAGGAGGGCGAGCGGGAGTTCGTAGCTCTCCTTCCAGATGGGGCGACCTTCGAGAAGCCCTTGAAGGCGGTCTTCGGGGTGGCCTTCAAGGACCAGACCAAGGATGCCGAGCGGGTTGGCATGTCCAAGTGGCAGGTGAGCTTTCCGCCGGACTACAAGCTGGAGGAGGCCACGCAGGCATTCCTCCCCATGTGGCCCAATGCGGAGTACATGGTCAACGGCGAAAGGCTCGCTGCGGACGGTCTCATCAACCTCAAGGATGCGCCGAACCACACCGTGAGCATCAGCGTGCAGTCCAAGCTCTTCGGCCATGCGGTAACCGAGAACATAGAGCTTGTCGGGCTAATCGGCAAGTCGACCATCGGCGAGCTGCTAACGCTCACGATTGATAAGGACAAGAATGCGGGCATGTCCGAGAGCGTAGCCTTTGGCGACCCATCGGCGGAGCAGAACGCCCCGGTGGACATGAAGGTGCTGGAGGACATCACGGATATAGAGCATGTGGCGATAGACTTCACGCTTTCTAAGGATGCGAAGCTCTTCTACAAGGGGGCTGAGCTGGCCTCTGGCGCGAGGGTAGACCTCAGCACGCCAGCTATCCTGAAGGTGCTTGCGCCGGATGGGGAGCATCAGAAGACCTACCAGCTCTCGCTGGCAACTATGCAGGAGCTGTCCTTCACGATGGCCGATACGGAGTTCACCTATGGGGAGGCAGACATGCTGCTCAAGGCGGAGTCCTCGCGCGGCCTACCAGTTCGCTACACCGTGTCGGATAGCCGCGTGGCTCTCGTGCTTGGCAATAGGCTGCACCTGGTGGCTGCGGGTGAAGCGACCATCACAGCCCATCAGGACGGCGAGGGGGCAGTGCTGGCGGCCGAGCCGGTGTCGGTGGACATCACGGTGAAGCGTAAGGAGATAAGCGCTGAGCCGGATGGCTCGGCAGTGCAGGCCTTCGACCTCGAGGGGCAGAGGGCTGCTCTACACCGAAGGCCTATCTATACGGATCTGGTTGTCGATGCCGATAGCGAGGTGCTACCCAAGGTGGTCTGCGCAGTTAGGCTCGGCTCTGACGTCTGGGACCCCGAGGCGGGCACACCGCTTGCAGTGGGTGACCATGAGCTGGTGGTACTCGGCGAGCCGGTGGTGGAGACCCCACGCTATAGGATAAGCTACATGCCAGCCAAGCTGAAGGTGGTCAATACCAACATGGTGCAGCTAGCACTTACGGTTAAGGATGGGAACGATAGCCCCATTGCCGGCGCTACCGTTGCGATGGGCGAAGCCCGCTTCGTAACCGATGGTAGTGGCCAGGCCATCATCCCCCTGGAAAAGGGCGTGAAGGTAACCTACACCGTCGAGAAGGAGGGATATGCCACCCATAGCGAGGAGCTGGATGAAGCCGCAACCGCTGCGGATCTCAGCCGCCATGCCAAGCTGGATAGGGCCTACCTCTTGACCTACCTCGCCGGGCTGAATGGCTCGCTCGTCGGAGAGCTAGAGCAGCATGTCGCCAGGGGGCAGGATGGCACGAGCGTAAAGGCGGTACCCAACACGGGCTACGTCTTCGAGAGCTGGAGCGATGGCAGCACTGAAAACCCGCGTACCGACTTGAACGTAAGCGAGGATAAGATAGACCTAGGGGCAAAGTTCATTGAGCACATGCTGACCGTGGAGTACAAGGCTGGCCTGGGTGGATCCATCGTCGGTCCTGCCTCCCAGCAGGTGTCCTACGATGGGGAAAGCCAGACAGTTGAGGCCAAGCCTGCACCTGGGTATGAGTTCGTACGCTGGAGCGATGGTGGGGAGTCTAGCTTCCGCCAGGATGTGGAGTTGAAGGATGATGCGGTATTCACCGCAGAGTTTAGGTTCATCCAGACGGAGTTCTTCCTGCCCTATAGGCAGAACTTCGATACGCAGGAGGGTAAGCCGGATGGATGGGTAGCCACCAACCATGAGCCCGGTATGCGCAATCTCAACTGGAGCTTCGACGACAAGGATGTGTATAGCAAGCATGCCGGGGTGGGGGCTAAGGCCTACTTCAAGTCCTACGGTGCGCACGCCTATGTAGAGCTGGAGCTTCGTACGCCGGAGTTTAAGGTTGAGAATGTGGAGAGCGATGTGAAGCTGAGCTACAACATGTACTACACGCCCAAGCCTGTAGACCCGGAGAATCCCGACCCCAACCCGAACTACCTACGCCTGTCGTACTCGGTGGACGGAGGGGCTACCTGGGAGCAGCTCAAGGATTACAAGAACCGCGTGGATGGCCGTGGGGAGACCTTCGACGGCGTGGTGCATGAGTCCAAGAAGCAGGAGTTTGAGATACCGGCAAGCGTTATGGCTACGGCTACGAAGCTGCAGTTCAAGTGGGAGTACGCCGTCAAGGATGGCTACTACTGCCTGATAGATGACGTGCAGGTGCAACCGTCGGAGAAGACGGAGTCCGCCACGATGATATACCTCGCCGGCGAGGGTGGTACGCTCACCACCAAGAGTGGCGCCGGGCTGTCCAACCATCGCTATACGGTGAACGATGTAAACGCTACGGCAGACCTCCAGGAGGTGGAGGCCGTGGCCGATGCGGGCTATCACTTCATACGCTGGTCAGACAGCCTGAAGACGGCCAAGCGGACGGACGACCAGTCGCTGACGGTCAAGGCGCTCTTCGAGAAGGGTGAGGCGCCCACGGGCAATGTCTATACGATTACCTACAAGGCCAAGGCCGGTGGGACCATCCAGGGGATGGCCATACAGAAAATCCCCGAGGGTGAATTCAGCTATGCCGTCGCCGCTGTAGGTGAGGAGGGCCACAAGTTCCTCAGATGGGAGGAGGACGGCAGCGAGGTGAACCCACGCCAAGACCGATCCGTGGCAGATGTAACCTTCACCGCTTCCTTCCAGAAGAGGGTCTACACATGCATCTTTGAGCTCCTAGATGATGCCGAGACGCAGGAGGAGGAGAAGGTTGTATACGGCGAGTTGCTAGGCGAGAAGATACCCGCAGCCCGCCCGGGCTACAGGTTCGAGGGGTGGTTCACCAGCGCATCCTTTACGGATGAGTCCAAGTTTGACTTTGCCAACGACGAGGTAACAGAAGCGCTGAGGCTCTACGCCAAGTGGGTACACGAGTGGACCATTAGCTTCAAGGTGGAGGGCATGCCCTCCAACCCGCCCAGCATAACCCTGCTGGATGGCGAGGCCGTAACCCTACCAACCGTGAGCGTAAGCAGTCCGCAGAAGCTCTCCGGCTGGTACTACGACCCGGCCTACGAGCTACCCTTCAGCCCGGCCGATAGGGTGAGCGGATCGTTCACCCTCTACGCCAAGGTGGACCAGGCCGTTGAGGTTAGCTTCGACATGGGAAGCGTAAGC
Organism: Bacteroidota bacterium; assembly: GCA_002748015.1. Lineage (GTDB taxonomy): Bacteria > Bacteroidota > Bacteroidia > Bacteroidales > CAJPTX01 > Bacteroides_D. The sequence continues at coordinate 3,422 of PDRH01000134.1, forward strand.
GTAACCCAGAACGAACCGAACGACCTGACCCTAGCCAATGGCGAGAAGGTCAGCAGGCCGGAGAAGGATCCCCAGGCCGATGGCTATGCATTCGGCGGTTGGTATACCGACAACTCGTTTACGACCGAGTTCGACTTTGCCGTATCGCAGACTCAAAACGTAGCTATCTACGCCAAGTGGATAGAGCTATACACCATCAAGTTCATGCTGGGCACAACCCTCCACGAGGAGATAAAGGGTATAGCTAAGGACGCTAAGGTCAAGGCGCCGGCTACCCCCATACAGGAGGGGAAGGAGTTCGTAGCTTGGTATACTGACAATACCTTCAGTACGGAGTTCGACTTCTCTACACCCATAAGGGAGAGCAAGACGCTCTATGGTAAGTGGATAGACCTATGGAAGGTGGAGTTCAAGAGCGCGGACGAGGAGGAACTCAGCAACCCCATCTACGTGGCAGACCAAGGGCAGGTCTTCAAGCCTACCGAACCGGTGTTTGAGGGGAAAGCGCTCGAAGGCTGGTACATCGACAAGGCGTTCAATACGCCCTTTAGCTTCGGTTCGGATAGGGTTACTAGCGACCTTACGCTCTACGCCAAGTTCAGCGCGGGTACTACCCTGAAGCTCGTGGGCGTGGGTATGGCCCTATTCACCGAGGTGGTTATCCCCGCCGGGACGAAGGTCGAGCAGAGTATGTTACCTGAGCCTACGCTCGAGGGGCATAATCTGGAAGGCTGGTACACCGATGCGAAACGTGAGCAGAAGTATGCGTTCGGCAAGGCGGAAACCGATCCGGTTAAGACGCTCTACGCCAAGCTGCAGAAGAACGTGTACACGATGACCTTTGTACTCAACGACGGTCGTGCAGATGTAGAGCTTAAATGTGCTTGGGATAACAGCCTGAGCCAGGTCCTCAGCGACCCGCAGAATGCAACGGAAATCGCGAAATTCGGCGATGACCTGAATGCTCCCAAGCGGGATGGACACACCTTCGATGCATGGTACACTGATGCTAGCTTCGAGACGAAGTTCAGCACTTGGGGTGGCAACAGGGAAGACCTAACGCTCTACGCCAAATGGAATCCCAACATCTACGAGGTGAAGTTCTACGGCTTCGAAGGTGCCACTACCCAGAACGTAAACCACGGGGAGAAGGTGGACGAACCCGCCAAGCCATCCGATCCGGGGGTTACCTGCAAGGGTTGGCATGTGGGTAGCATCGATGGCCCGTCCTATGACTTCGATACGCCGGTTACGGCCGCGCTGGAGCTCTATGCAGAGTTGGGGGTAGCTGTTACCCTGGTCTATGGCTACGATGGCCTCGAGGAGAGGCTTGAGCAAGCTTGGAACGAGGAGTTGCAACTAAGCCCCGAGCAGCTTGCCCCCACCCGCGAGGGCTACGGGTTCAAGGGCTGGTTCCTGGATGAGTCGTTCACGCAGGAACTAGCAGCTGGGTATATCGTCAAGACCTCCACGAAGCTCTACGCCAAGTTCGAGAAGAAGAGCGGCAATGGTGGTGGCGAAGATCCAGAAGACAAGGACAAGGATAAGGACAAGGATGGTAAGGGTGGTAGCGGTTCCATTATCGATGATGATGAGACCCCCGTCTCGCTTGCTGGCCAGAACGGGCTACGCCTGAGGGCAAACCCAGTATCCTCGCTACTCCATATCGAGGAGCTCAAGGCGGTGTCCATGGTGCGTATCTTCAGCCCGCTGGGTCTCCAGCTGATGCAACTATCGGTAGCTCCTGAGGAGGGCATAGACGTTAGTCGCTTGGCATCGGGTATCTACATCCTTGTGGTAGATGGGCAGACCCTGCGCTTCGCAGTGCAACGTTAGGGCTTAAATAGCCTTCATGACGAAGGGGACACCTCGCAAGGTGTCCCCTTTTTCTTTTACCTCTATGCCGGTTGAAAGAAAAGCTCTATGGGCCAGAAGGTTAGCATGCATTTCTCCTTGCTCCGGGTGGGCAGCCCCTCCGAATTTGCTCTAGACGAAATTCGGAGGGGCTGCCTTGGCGGGGGCTAACTGTACCCTAGCTCAGCCTATGGGCGGCGCGGCGTGCAGCGTGCCTAGACTGGTGGATAGGTGTAGACCCATTGTTAGCGGTGTGGTGAAGCGGTTTTCGCTACGGGCGGCCTGCTCGGAGTGTATTGGTATGGGATGGTGCGTTGGGAGATGGATAGCCTGTAGGTATAGCGTTATTTTGCTTCGGTCGGTAGCGTCGCTGCGCCGGAACTCTAGCCGGTGGCCGTATGCCTGGAATGGTGGATAGGTATACAGTATCCTGGGGCTATCCTATCTTGTCCAGCACATGCCCATGAAAAAGCCCCCGATGGAATGCTTGCATTCCATCGGGGGCTTTCAGTGCGGATAGGGGGACTCGAACCCTCACGACTTTCGTCACTAGATCCTAAGTCTAGCGCGGCTACCAATTACGCCATATCCGCAGTATCTTGAAAGAACTTTTCTCTGTTGTCCTGCCAGGGCTCGAACCTGGACTCTTCTGATCCAGAGTCAGACGTGTTGCCAATTACACCACAGGACAGTTGCAATCGCTCAACCCCCTCAAACAGCACCGCAAAGGTAGGCCTTTTTCTCTAACTGGCAATAGCGTACGCCGAAAAATGGGTAAAAAGAGGCCTTTTCCCGCTTTTCGGGGGATGTTTACGGGGCTATTTCCTATGGATAACCCATTTGACCACGCCCCAGATGCGTACCTCGTCGCCCTCGACTATCGGGATGGGGCGGTATTCCGGGTTGGCTGGCATGAGGGTGTATTGCCCGTTGACCCGGGCTATGGTCTTGACGGTGAACTCGCCGTTGATGTAGGCCACGACGGTGCTCCCGTCGTGCCAGTCGAGGCTCTTGTCTATCACCAGGATGTCGCCGTCGTGGATGTCCTCCCCGGCCATGGATTCGCCCCGCACCCGTCCGCAGAAGGTGCTCTCGGGGTGGGGGATGAGCTCTGCGTTGAGGTCTATGGATAGGCTCTCGCCGTCGTCGATCGGTACGGGGAAGCCGGCTGGGATGTCCTGGGGGGCCATGGGGATGAGTTGCTCCCCATGGCTTTCCGTTTGTAGTATTTCTAGCATGCGCCCCAGGGCTAGAGTGCCTTCTCGAGTATGCGACGTACGGCGGCGGCGTCAACGGTGGCTCGCTCGCCTAGCTTCCATCCGCGCTCTGCGATTCGCTCCCATACTTTGGCGATGTCCTCAAGGCTCAGGCCGTGCTCGCTCAGGCGGATTTTCCCGAGTATGCGCTTGAGGAAGGACTCCACGGCATCTATCGTAGCCGTTGCGCGCTCGTTCTCCGTCCCCTCGGTAATGCCGAATACCCGTTCGCCCATCTGCGCCAGCTTGCTCTGCTTGATGTCCTGCTGGTCGCGTAGCAGGTGGGGAAGCACGATGGCCAGCGTCAGGGCGTGGTCCAGGTTGAAGAAGCCCGTTAGCTCGTGCCCTATCATGTGGGTGGACCAGTCCTCCGGTACGCCGCTGGCGATGAGCCCGTTGAGGGCCATCATGGCGCACATGGAGAGGTTGGTGCGCAGGGCGAGGTCCTTGGGGTCGTCCATAATCTTCGGGCCGATTTCCACCAGCGTCTGCAGTATGCCCTCGGAGAAGCGGTCCTGCACGTGCGCGCCCACGGGGTAGGTGAGGTACTGCTCCAGCACATGCACGAAGGCATCCACTATGCCGTTGGCCACCTGCCGATGCGGAAGGCTCAGGGTGAAGGCCGGGTCGACTACTGAGAACTGCGGGTAGGCGAATTCGCTGCGGAAGGCCATCTTCTCGAGGGTGTCGTCCTTGGTTATTACCGCGCCGCTATTCATCTCTGAGCCGGTGGCAGAGATGGTCAGCACCGTGCCGAAGGGGAGGGCGTCCTTCACCGTTGCGCCCCGCCCTTTGCGTATGAGGTTCCACTTGTTCTCATCGGGGTACTTGGCCGCTGCGGCGATGAACTTCGTGCCGTCGATGACGGATCCCCCGCCCACGGCCAGGATGAAGTCTATCCCCTCCTGCTCGATGATGGGCAGTGCCTTGAGGAGCGTCTCGTAGCGCGGGTTGGCCTCGATGCCCCCGAATTCTACGTACTTCCTTTCGCCCAGCGCCACCACCACCTGCTCGAACACGCCGTTGCGCTTGATGGACCCTCCGCCGTAGGTGATGAGCACCCTAGCGTTCTCCGGAATGTATGTGTTGATGTTGGCCGTCTGCCCCTCGCCGAAGAGGATGCGCACGGGGTTGTATAGCTGGAAGTTCTCCATGGTGTGTGTCGTGTTTTTTAGTGTGTTGTGGCCATCCAGCCAGGGCCTATCCCCTTGCCGGTGGCTGTCTTTTTCTCCTAGCGCAAAGGTAGCAAATTTGCGGGGACTTGCTGGGGGTGTTTTTTCTGGACATCTTAAAGGCTATCGCCCTTCCCCCCGACGTATCCTGTGCACGTTGGCATTCATCAGATGCCGCACCAGGTGCTGGTAGATAAAGCGCTTCAACGGCCGCATCTGCTGCTGGTGCTCCCGGTAGAAATCGTCCGGCGAGCCGAATATCCCGAAGTCCTCCTTCATCCCCTTGCGCTGGATGTAGGTATGGCTATGCTCCCAGTCTATCGGCGGGTTGGCCAGGCAGTCGGTGTGCACGCCGTAGCCGCAGAAGCTGGTGCGTAGCCCTTTGAAGCGGGCTTGTAGCTGTTCAAGGTATGCACGGTCCAGGATTACCCCCTCGAGCGAGTACCATTCCCCATCCACCTGGACCTCTGCCCAGGAGTGCAGGATGCGCTGTGGCGATAGCCTATACCATATGCCAGTAACCGCCCCCTTCTGCAGCGCCTTGTCTATCGTCGAGCCATGCAGACGGCAGGGAACGCCCAGCGCCCGCAGCAGGGCTATCAGCAGCGTGGCCTTCGTGTTGCATTGCCCGTAGCCATCCGCCAGCACCTCTGAGGCGGTGAACTCATCCTTTGCGTTGTAGCCGAAGAGTATCTCGTCGCGCACGAACCCGTAGGCCGCCTTCACGCGTTCGGCCGTATCCAGCGCCCGCCATCTGCGCCCCTCTATGAGCGTAGTGATGCTCGGGGCGGAGTAGTCGAGTAGGGGAGTCTCCTTTAGGTACTGTTGCATGTTTCGGATAACTTGCCCTCCATGCATTACCCCACTACCTCGCTTACCCACTCCACATCCCCCCTTGTCTCCTCCCGCGTATCGATCGAAACCCCAACGGCCACCACCTGCTTCCCCTTCCCCAGGTGGGGCGTTGCGTACTTCTGCCCCTTTATCTGCGCCATGGCATCGGCTGCGGTCTCCTTCATCGGCCCCACCTTCAGCTCGAAGATGTAGGTCGTTTCTGGCAGGTATAGTACGGCATCGGCTCGTCCCTTAAGCGAGTGCACCTCCGTCTGGACCATGACCCCCAGCGCGCAGAACCAGGCGTAGAGGGCGGTCTGCACCAGGTCCTCGTATAGTGCCGGCCGCTGCTGCTGACTCATCGTGCTATAGGGTATCCCCGCAACCAGTGCCTCGAATTGCTCCATCGCCCCTGCGATATTCCCATCCAATAGATCGCCCATGAAGGGTGCGGGCAGAAGGGTGGCGTCCTCCGAACCGTAGAGGGGCAGGACCACCTCCCAGAAGGCCGAGCTCACCTCGCGGTTGGGGATGGCCAGCTTCACCAGCCCCGCTCGTATGTTGAAGTCAAGGATGGTCAGGTAGCCCGACTGGTAGAGCAACGGGACGGGGTTCCTCCCGCTAAGGTCCAGCCGGCTCAGGTCGTTGACCGTGCTCCGCACCGGCTTGACCAGCCGGGAGAAGTCGTAGGTGTAGTTGGGGAATACGGTGGCCAGCAGCCGGCTCGTCCCCGTGTTCGCCCAGAAGTTCAGCAGCATTCCCTCGTCGAAGGCGAAGATTATGCTCTGCGGGTTGTATACGTACACGTCCGCCGGGGTGAAGCGGTAGCCATCGTAGTACTTGCGCAGCTTGTCCACCATGCCCTCGAAGGTGAAGCCCAGCCGCTCGCCGAGCCGTGCGATTTCCTCGCCGTACACCTCCACCATCTCCTCCTCGGTGAACCCGAAGAGCGTGGCGTAGGTCTCATCAAAGCTCTGGTTGCGTAGCTGGTTGATGCCGCTGAAGAGGCTCAGCTCGCTGAACTGCGTGATGCCTGTAATCACCACCAGCCGCAGCTCTTCCGCGCATTCCTTGACGGCCTTGTAGAAGCCCCGTAGCTCGTTCTTGTAGTGCTCGTGGAGCGCCCTGTCCTTCTCGGCGATGGTGTCGGTGAGCGGGTTGTCGTACTCGTCCACCAGGATCACCGGCTTGATTCCCCCGGCATTGTAGGCCGTATGAATCAGCCGGGCGAGCCGGTCGCCTATGCCCCCCGTATCATTAAGCCCGTACTGCTGCTCATAGCGCTCCAGAAAGCGGTTGGCCACGATGCGGACATCATCCTCCTGGGTAAAGCTCGAGGCCGAGAAGCCGAAGAAGAACACCGGATGCTTTTCCCACTCCGTCTCTCCGGCAGCCCGTCGCTTCTCCTCCACCTTCAGCCCCGCGAACAGATCGCCCCGCCCCTCGAAGTAGCTCTTCACCGTGCTAACCATCAGGCTCTTGCCGAACCTACGGGGGCGGGCGAAGAACTGCACCAGCGGCCCATGGGCTATCTCCCAGATTAAATCAGTCTTGTCAATGTACTTATACCCCCCTTCGCGCATCTGCTCAAAGCTCTGAATGGCAAAGGGTAGCTTCCCGAAATACTCCTTGCCCCTGTCCTGCTCGCGTACCATGGTCTTGTCCTCCTATCTTCTATACTGCAAAGGTAGGAAAAATGCCCTACCTTTGCTGGCATCAGTGCCAGTTGCTAAACTAGCAGTACTATGAAGTATAAACCATTCTTGCGAATAGCCCTCCTGCTCTCCCTCGCCTTGCTACAAGCTTGCAGTAGTCCTCCTACCTCGCAGACACCAGAATCCCTGGGAATCCAGTGGGTGTGGATAGAGGGGGGAGAGTTCCTGATGGGTAGTCCGGAAAATGAGGGGCAAGATGAAGAGCATCCCCAGCACAGGGTAAAGCTCTCAGGCTTCTGGATGAGCGCGACGGAGGTTACGAACGCGCAGTATAATCGGTTTCTGATGGCGATGGAGGCCAAGGGCGGCCCCGATTGGGAAGCGGTCAGGGAGAGCGGCTCGCGTAATCCTGGCCTGGATGATAAGTTCAAGGGTGAGAACCTGCCGGTGGTTAAGGTTTCCTACGAGGAAGCGCTGGCCTTTTGCGAGTGGGTTGGGCATGGTGTAACCCTCCCAACTGAGGCGCAGTGGGAGTACGCTTGCCGTGCGGGTAGCAGCAGGGCTTACGGTATGGGGGACGATGGCCAGCCGATAACCGATGGCTCCCTTTCTGCCTACGCCTGGTTCGGCGATGGCCACTCTAAGGGTTGCACTTATCCTGTGGGTAAGAACCGGGCAAGCGCCTTCGGCCTCTACGACATGCATGGCAACGTGTGGGAGTGGTGCTCCGACTGGTATGGCGAGGACTACTACCAGAAGTGCAAGGATAGGGGTATAGTAACCGATCCGACGGGGGCTTTTGCGGGTTTGGACCGCGTGATCCGAGGTGGCAGTTGGTACGCCGAAGCCAGCCTCTGCCGTAGTGCGTTTCGGTACTGGGACACCCCAGGGTACCGCACCGACGATCTGGGTTTCCGGGTCGTTGTACCCGTCGCAAAATAGCCGAGGGCCACTATTCTAATCAACGCCTTAGTAGGCTTTTCTGCCAAAAGGGCGGGGATTTCTACAGGAACATCGCCATGTAGACCGGCAGGTAGTCTACGCCCACTTCGGACTTTAGATCCTTGGTGTAGAGGAGATAGGGCTTCGCTAGGCGAGAGGGGTACTTCTCGGAGAAGGCATCGAGCGATTTGTGTGATTTGTAGCCAGAGGATTTCACCTCAATGGGGGACACCTTCGTGAACTCGGTTATGAGGAGGTCGACCTCGTAGTAGTGGTTCGAGGGGGCGGGCATGGTGTAGTAGTATAGCTCCCTGCCGTTGGCCCGCAGCATCTGCGCCACGATGTTCTCGAAGAGGTAGCCCAGGTTGGTGGACATCTTGTCGTTGAGCAACTTGGCGTATAGCTCGTTCTGCGCAGGGGGATGGTGGCCGTGTCGCCCTGGGGCCAGAGGAACTCCTCGTAGTCCAGGGGGTGGAGGGTGAGGTTCGTCTCCTCGCTGGGGATGGTGATGTCCTTGGTGTTCTTGCGGATGGAGATGAGCGAGCCGGTATCGATGTAGTAGTAGCGGCCGTCCTGGACGAGGTGCTTGATGGCCTGGCGCGCGAGGGGGAGTACACCAGCTGCGGCAGCATAAAGAGGTAGTCGAGGTCGGATATGTCCGAGAAGAGCTCGCGCACGGCTTCGGGGGCGATGGTGAAATCTATGCAGATGAAGGATTTGTACTCCGTGGTGGCAAACTGGGTGGCGAGGGTCGTCTTGCCCACGCGCCTTGCCCCCTTGATGAGCAGGGCGGTCCCCCTTCGACCGCTCCTTCCACCGGAGCATTTCCTAGTATAGCTTCCGCTTGAATAGCTGCATATTTTCGCTGTTTTCCTACCGTATTCTCAGCTGAGCGCAAAATGTTCAGAGGCAAAATGCATTCCCAGCGCAAAATGTTGGGGGTGTTTGCGCTACTTGCTAGCGTGCTTGCATCCTACTCCTCCTCCCCTGGCAATGGCCCTGCCGTAAATCTATCGAAGTCAGAGGTGAACTGCCTATGTGGTCTATGCTCGTGGCGTATATATCGGTCAGCTTCTGGTAGAACCGCCGTTCGCTCAGGCGGATTTCCCAGACCTCCGCAGGCTGGTGCTCAAAGTAGTCCTCCCTGATAGCATTCAAGTTCTCCATTTGCTTACGGTTTACCACGTAGCCCCGTATGGCGAACTGCCGCATGACGTGCGTCGCCCACTGCCGGAACTGCTTCGCTCACATCGAGTTCACCCGGTAGCCCACGGCGATAGCATCCAGGTTGTAGAAGTTCACCGCCTCCTCACTCTTGCCGCAAAATCCTCGCTTTACGGCTGTCGCTATTTTGGAAATAGTCGTAGCCCCATCTCGCCCCCCTTTGAATATCTCCTTGGGATGCTCTGTGGTGGCTGGTATACTCAGGACCCGCTTGCGCTTCGAAGGGGCTGCGTAGCGCCGGATTTTAGGTAGAGATAAAAAGAAATGCTAACTTAGCTGCTGCAATCTGCCGGTAAGAGGCATGAAACGTATTAGCTAAGTAAAAATCGAAACAGTATGATGAAAAGAAGATTGCTATACCTCGCCATGTTTGCCATGGTGGCTTTCACCTTCGGGGCCTGCGGCGAGACGGACTGGGATGAAGATGAAAATGGGGATACTCCCCAGAAAGAGTCAAATAGCGGTAATGATGGCGAGGACCCGAACTACGACGCCGAGGCCGAATCGAAGCATAGCATCGCCTTCACGCTAGTCGACGGAGAGAACTACGCTGAGCTTATCCTATTGGTTGAGAACGAGGCCGACGAGGAGTTCGTCTGGCTCGACAGGAATGGCAACGGGCAGAAGGATGATGGCGAGCGGATTAAGTCTTTCGATGGGCGGTTCCAATTGACTGACCTCCCCAGCAGCACGCCCATTACGCTCCACGGGAGGATAACTACGTTCTACATAGGCCTTGCGGGTCTTGAGACCATTGACGTAAGCGGGAATACCGTGCTGAAGAAACTAACCATTGAGGGAGGGGATTTTGCTGCGCTGGATTTGAGCAAGAATACCCAGCTGGTGGATTTGAACCTGACGGCTAAGAAGTTGACCACGCTCGACCTAAGCCATAACCCCGAGCTGAAGGAGCTAGAGTTCACAAACGTGCCCCTCACCCAGCTGGACCTCAGCAAGAATGCCCAGCTGGAGCGCATTGACTTTACCGATGTCAACCATCTGGTGAGCCTAGACCTAAGTGGCAACCCCAGCTTAAAGTTTCTGTTGTGGGGAGGATATAAACCGTTTGAGTCCGCGCTCTCAAGCATCAATCTGAGCCAGTGTCCTGATTTGGAGGCACTCGTGATTTTTTGCTCGCAGCTCCAGACCCTCGATGTTACGAACAACCCCAAGCTTAAAACGCTTAAGATAGACGGCGACAGCCCAGCTAGTATGGGTAAAATAGCATCCCTGGATTTGAGCCAAAACAGCCGTCTTGTAAATCTGTCTATTGATTACAATCCGATAGAGCAAATCGACCTGAGCGGGCTGGCTGGCCTGGAGCGCCTCTCCTGCTACTCAACGCACCTCAGGCGTCTGGACGTGAGCATGCTTGGGAATCTGCGTCAATTCTTCACGAGCAATGCCCCGGCCTGCATCAAGGTGAGCCAGTACCAGCTGGACCACCACGAGGATGACGGTTGGGACTGGCGCAAAAGTCCAGATCCCCCCTTCTCGCCCAGCCAGAGCTATAGCACCAGTTGCCCCTAGGACGCTCGTGCTATTGAGTATACCGCCCCAGTGGTTCCATCCACTGGGGCGTTTCTTTGCATGCGGTGAGTCGTGCCTAGGATGTGGGCTCTTCCTTTTAGCCTGGTGCTTCGGGCTAGGATAAGCCTCACGTGTCCCTCCGAAAAAATCCCTACCTTTGTCCTCGTATCACCCTAAAACCAGCATTCCATGAGAGACTTCGTTCACCTCCACCTCCATACAGAGTACTCCAAGCTCGATGGCGCATGCAAGATTCCGGATCTCATTGCGCGGACCAGCGAACTGGGGATGACCAGCCTCGCCATCACCGACCACGGCGTTATGCACGGTGTGTACAACTTCCTCGACGAGGTCAAGTCGCACAATGCCCAGAACCCCGACAAGCCCATTAAGCCCATCGTTGGTTGCGAGGCCTATACCGCCACCGGTTCGCGCCACGAGAAGGATGCCAACGGAAAGGCCTACCACCTCGTGCTCCTGGCCAAGAACCACCGTGGCTACCAGAACCTCTGCAAGCTCGTTTCCCTGGGCTACTCTGAAGGGTTTTACAAGAAGCCCCGCATAGACATGGAGCTCCTCCGCCAGTACTCGGAGGGGCTCATCGCCTCCTCCGCTTGCCTGGCCGGAGCGGTTCCAAAGGCCATCATGCGAAACGACTTCGCCGCCGCCCGTGAGACCATCCAGCAGTTTAAGGACATATTCGGCCAGGACTACTACCTCGAGATGATGCTACACCCGCCTGTACCCGGCGAGCAGTCCAACCGCGTTATCGAGCCGCAGGCCAAGGTGGCAGCCGCCATTATGCGCCTGGCTCGGGAAACCAATACTCCCCTCGTTATTACCAACGATGTGCACTTCCTTCGCGAGGAGGACACCAAGCTCCACGACCTACTCCTCTGCATATCCACCGGTCGCAAGATGAGCGACCCCGACCGTATGCGCTATACTCACCAGGAGTATCTCAAGTCCCCTGACCAGATGTACGAGGTATTTGCCAGCCAGTACCCCCTCATCGCTGACCACTGGGCCAAGCTCGCCACCCTAGACCCCCAGGCCAGCGGATTGGCCCAGAGCGATACCCCTGATGTCCTTACCGAGGACGAGTACCTAGCCACTGTGGAGCAGGCCATGGCCAACACCGTTGCCATAGCCCAGAGCGTTGAGGTCTACTCCCTCAAGCATGACCCCATCATGCCCGAGTTCGACATCCCCCCAGACTTTCAGGACGAGAACGAGTATCTCCGCCACCTAGTATACCAGGGCGCACACCAG
>PDRH01000135.1 GCA_002748015.1 Bacteroidota bacterium
GTGGACGTGAAGGGGAAGTCCCGCTGGGGGAGTGGCTACACCTTTTTAGCTGCTGGGCGTAGCATGAGGGGATGGAGCCTACACCAGCCGAATCGGAGTGCTTATCGATTTGGTAATGAGACGGTAGATATTGTAGGAGTAATATGGAATGGAGCTTTAGAATCGGGTGGGGGAGGCTAGCGTTGCTCCCTATCGCTAAGCCCGCAATTTACTTGAGCAAGAAGCCCATAATTCGCTTACTATATTTGCGATATGCCTTGAATAGTGGATAGGCATAATCGAATTGGGGTAATGAGAAAGGGCTGTCGTAGCGGATACCACGACAGCCCTCGGTGCTAGCCTGGGTTTATATCTACTGCTTAATCAGCTTGATTGTCTGGCCATTGACCTTTAGCAGGTAGATGCCAGGTAGCAGTTCGCTGATGTCCAGCGGCTGACTGGGGGACAGCTCCATTGATTGGAGTAGTGCCCCCTGGAGAGAGTATAGCGAAATGGAGGTTTTTGCGCTAAGGCCCTCTACCTTCAGCTGCGTGCTGGCTGGGTTGGGGCTTAGGCGTATGTCGGGGATGTCCGTGTGGCTGACGGGGGTTACTACGCCGACAGCAGGGTGCTTACCCTCGCCCTCTTCTGGGCTCTCCGTGTTGCTTTCGTCCTTCTTCCATTTGGCCTTCAGGGTGAAGGCTTCGCTTACCTCCTGGTCGAAGTCGTAGGGTTTGTCCTGCTGGTTTTCCCTGTACCACCCGAGGAAGGTGTAGCCGTCCTTTTGTGGTTTTCCTGGGCTCTGTAGCTTTTGGCTCTTGCCAATGGTTTGCTCGAATGTTGACTTTCCGTTGAGCGTTCCCTCCCCGCAGTCGAAGCCTATGGTGATTTCCTCGAGCCATTTGGCCTTCAGGGTGAAGGCTTCGCTTACCTCTTGGTCGAAGTCGTAGGGTTTGTCCTGCTGGTTCTCCCTGTACCATCCGAGGAAGGTGTAGCCGTCCTTTTGTGGTTTTCCTGGGCTCTGTAGCTTTTGGCCCTTGCCAATGGTTTGCTCGAATGTTGACTTTCCGTTGAGTGCTCCCTCCTTGCAGTCGAAGCTTATGATGATGGCCTCTGCCCATTTGGCCTTGAGCGTGAAGGGTTCGCTTACTTCCTGGTCGAAGTCGTAGGGTTTGTCCTGCTGGTCCTCTTTGTACCATCCTATGAATACGTATCCGTCGCGGGCGGGGTCTTGGGCTGGTGCGCTTAGCTTCTCGCCCGTGGGTACTACCTGCTTTGAGCTGTAGGGTACTGTGCTCCAGCCACCGTTGAGGTCTATGGATACGGTGTGGCCGGGTATCCAGACGGCTGCAAGCGTTAGCGCTTCGGTTATGGGTTCGGTGGAGGTGAAGCTGTTGCCATCCTTGGTCCAACCGATGAATTTGTGGTCGGCTTTGACTGGGGTTGCTAGCTTGAGGTCGGCGAGCGTTCCCCCTGCTGGCGCCTGCACCTTGTAGGGGTCGTATCCGAGGAGGGTGCCGCCCTTGAGGTCGAAGTCCACTCTGTGCGTGGGGGTCTTCTCCCAGCGGGGCATTAGCTCCATGTGCATATTGACCGGGGTATCGAAGTCGTACTTCTTGGCGCCCCTGTACCATCCGAGGAAGGTGTACCCCTTTTTGATGGGGTCTGCTGGGCGTGTAGCCTTTTGGCCGGCTTCGACTTGTATGTTGCCATGTCCCTGTAGGCCGATGACGAAGCAGGGTATCCACCGGGCCTTGAGGGTGAAGCTCTCGGTTACCTCCTGGCTGAAGTCGTACTCGACGCCGTTGCGGTACCATCCCCCGAAGCGATAGCCATTGGTGTAGGGGTCGTCTATCGGCTTGCTTACCCTACCGTGCGGCGCAACGTCTTGCCTTTCTACGGATTGCCCGTCATCGAAGTGGACGGTATAGCCCTCTCCCCAGCTGGCGACGAGGGTCAGGTCGCGGGATGGGTAGCCGGCGGGGGTGTAGGCCTGCCCATCGAGCGTCCAACCGTGGAAAACGTGGCCCGTCTTTACGGGTTGGATTATATGGTTGAGATCGTCGATGGGTTCGTCCTCAGCAAAGTGGGCCTCCGCAGATGGTTGACCTTCTATCTCGCCACCGTTGAAGTCCAGAGTCACGGTGTAGTACTTCTCCCATCGGGCAAGGAGCTCGGTGTCCTCGATGATTTTGGTGCTGAAGTCGAAGGGTGCGCCATCGTGGTACCAGCCGATGAACTCGTGCTTTTCCCTGTCCAAATCGAACCTGTATGGTGGCATGATGGGCGTTTCCGGCGTGCTGACCGAGTAGGTAGTTTGCCCCTTGTAGGTGCCCCCAGCGAGGTTGAAGGTAACGGTATGCTCGGGGTTGGGTATCCAGGTGGCTTCGAGCTGCGTGAGGCCGTTTACCGGGTTGCTGAATACGTATTCATCCGTTGTGTTCTGTATAACCCATTTGTCGAAGGTGTAGCCTTGACGGATAGGTTTTGGGGGCTTCTGCACTGGCTGCCCCTGCTCGACGGTAACGGAGTAGATAGAGCGCCCGTTCAGGGTGCCTTCTCCCGCCATGAAGTTGACGACGTAGCCGTCTGTCCACTGGGCTATAAGGGTGGTGTTCTCGCTGATGGTGGCGGGGAAGGTGAAGTCATCCCCGTTGGTGTCTTTCCATCCGGTGAATATCTTTCCGAGGGTTTCGGGTGTCTGGGGATTTTCGACGGTCTGCCCCTTCTTGATGGTTAGAGCGAGCTCGGATTTTCCATTGATGGATCCGATGGTGGCATTGAGGGTGAGGGTGCATACCTCCTCCCACTGGGCGTGCAGGGTGATATCCTGGGTTATGTGTAGGCCCTCCCGGAGTTCGCATGGCTCTCCGTTTAGCAACCAGCGGGTGAAGCGGCAGCCGGGCTTTTGGGGTACTATTTGGTATAGCCCTTCGCCGTCCATTACTTCTATTGAGTAGCTTCCTTCGCCGCCTATGGTGCCACCGTACAGCTCGAAGCTTACGGTATGGGTGGGTCGCTTCTCCCATTGGGCAGTGAGGGTGAAGCCCTCGTTGACGGGCTGGGTGAAGTCGTAGGTCTGGCCATTCTTGGTCCAGCCTGCGAATCTGTAGCCATCGCGCTGGGGATGGCCTGGTTGCGGAAGGGTGTAGCCCTCCTTGACGCATGCGACGGGGGCCTTCATCGTATTAAAGTGGCCACCCGCGAGGTCGTAGCCCACCGGGAATCCCTTGGCCCACTGGGCTACGAGCTCTAGGTCCTCGAGCACAATGCTTAGCGCATAGGGCTTGCCGTCCCTGAGCCATCCGTCGAAGATGTAGCCCTCGCGCGTGGGGGCTGTAGGGCGGTGGAATTCGTGCCAGTGCTCTACGACATCGGAATAGCCCTTTTCGCCGTCTAGCTGGCCGCCGTTATAATCCAGCTCGATCTTGTGTATGGCCTTCCAAGCGGCGGTGAGGGTGGTTTCTTGGTAGATGGGGGCGCTGGCGTCGAAGCGGTCCTGCTGCGGGGATTGCCAGCCCAGGAACATGTAGCCTTCGCGGGTGGGCTCATCTACATAAGGGAGGCGTTTGCCGTACTTTAGCGTTAGGTCGCGCTTTGACATCCCGTTCCATTCCCCTCCTGCGAAATCTAGGTGTACCGTGATGTCGTTCTCGGGGGTCCAGCTGGCCTTGAGCTCAAGGTCCGCATTGAGGGTGATGGGGGAGTTGAAGGGGAAGGGCTGGTTGTTGTGCTGCAGCAGCCAAGCGGTGAAACGGAAGCCGGGCTTAATGGGCGTTTCCGGTGGGAAGGCCGGGTTGCCGTCGATTACGGTTTGTGTGGTTGGTGCTGAGGGGAATAGCCCCCCCTCCAGATTGTAGCTAATCTTGTGGGTTGGTGCGTAGGTGGCGATGAGGGTGAGGTCCTCGGATACGGGGGTGTTCTCCAGGTCGTAGGGCTTGCCATCCCTGAGCCATCCGGTGAACTGATGTCCTTCCCACTCTGGCGTTTCCTTCGAGGGTTTCTCTCCGTCTGGGTATTGCTTTGCGAGGTAGCTGCTGCCGTTGATTCTCCCCTTGCCGAGGCGGAAGACGATGGTGTGGACTTTGGCCCATCTGGCGACTACGATGCAGGATACCTGGGATTTTACCTTATTGTTTGTCAGGTGGTTGTCATCGAGATACCAGCCGATGAATTTGTAGCCTCTGCGCGTGGGGTTTGGTAGGTTGAGCGTTACGCCGGGTTCGCGCTGGTAGGTTTGGGGGGCAGTGGATAGGCCTATGGCGCCACCGTTTGGGAGGAGGGTTATGGTGATTGGCTCTGTGGGTTTCCACTTGGCCTTGAGGGTGAGCGGGGCGTTGATGGGCGGCGCGGCGCCGAAGTCGTACTTGGTGTCGTCGTTCCTGTACCATCCGACGAAGCGATGCCCGGACTTTGTAGGGGCATCCGGCTGGTAGAGGTGGCTTCCCTTCCTGATGCTAACTTCCTCAGGAGGGTTGCCGTTATCTGGGTTGAAGGTTACTGTGCAGCCTTCGCTCCATACGGCGGTGAGGGTGAAGGGTTGGTTGATGGGTTCGTACTTCCAGAACTTGTACTCTGTGCCGTCGGCTTTCTTCCAGTAGTCGAATATGTAGCCATCCCTGGTGGGTGTTGGGGGTGGGAGTAGTATGTCGTCCGCCGGAATTTCTTCTGTATAGGTGGGATTGCCTAAGATTGTGCCGCCATTGAGCTCGAAGGTGATGGTGACGGTTTGGGCGGATACTTCCCCGACAAGAGCCAGGGAGAGCCAGCCCAGCATCAGGGTTAGCAGTACTAAGCGTTTTCTCATGGGATTAGTCATTTTGCTTTAGCATAGTGGAACGGTAGACAGTGTTCTCTGTAGGGCTTACTCGGTTTGCGCAGATCCGTAGGAATGCCTGTAGCAAGCGGTCTAGGTGGCGATCTCGCACCCCTCAGCCTGCGCGCAAGTTATCAATTCCTAGAAAAAACAAAGGGCTAGGGGTATATTCGTGGGGCAGTGTGAGGGTGGAGTTCTGGTTCGGGTGGGTTGTCGTTTACTCGGGGTGCAAGTGGCATTTTTCGTACTTTTGCGGTGCAGTGTATTTGTGCTAAAGTAGGAGTTATTTATGCGGGTAGTTAGCCTGTTTAGCGGTGCGGGTGGGCTTGACTTTGGCTTCCACCGCGCAGGGCATGATGTGGTGTGGGCGGTGGACCATGATAGGGATGCGGTGGCGACCTACCGTAAGAACCTGTCTGGGGGTATCGTTTGCGCAGGTATAGAGGAGGTTGATGTGGCCAGCATCCCGGATTGCGACGTGGTGATAGGTGGCTTCCCCTGCCAGGGTTTTTCGCAGGCGAATCTACGTCGGGATGCGGGCGACTTGCGGAATGCGCTCTACCTCTACTTCCTCGATGTGGTGCGGGAGAAGCAGCCGGATATATTTATAGCTGAGAATGTGAAGGGGATACTGAGCCTGGAGAAGGGGGAGGCGATACGGCGCATCGTGGGCGATTTTGAGGGGGCGGGCTATAGCGTGGAGGTGCACTCGGTGAATCTCGCGAACTACGGGGTGCCGCAATCTCGGCAAAGGGTCTTCATCGTGGGGCGCTCGCTTCGGCCCCGCAGATACAGCGGCTTCACATTTCCCGAGCCTACGCATAGCAAGCGGGCGGAGGGGGGACTGCTCCCCTGGGTTACGGTTCGGGATGCGCTGGAGCATTTCCCAGATCCGGATGTACCCAATGGGGTGGCGAACCATGTGTATTCGAGCTACCGGGTGGCCTTCCGGAACTTCACTGCGCATCGGCGCACGGATCCGGAGAAACCCTGCCCCACCATCCTTGCGCGGGGTAATGGGCAGGGAGGCGTTTGCGCAATTCCGCACTACAACGGGTTGCGGAGGCTCACCGTTCGTGAGAGTGCGGCCGTGCAGACCTTCCCGGATGATTTTGAGTTTGTAGGTTCTATGACCTCCTGCTACCGGCAGATAGGAAATGCGGTGCCCTGCCTATTTTCTGTTCGGCTGGCTGAGGCCGTGGGTGAGATGCAAGTGCTATGCGAGTAGTTAGCCTTTTCAGCGGTGCAGGGGGCCTGGACTTGGGCTTCATATGGGCGGGGCATGAGGTGGTGTTCGCCAATGATGTGTACCACGATGCGGTGGAGACGTACCGGCTGAATATCGGCGATCACATATATGAGGGCGATATAGCCGGGGTGGCGAGCGATGAGATCCCGGATTGCGATATAGTGATAGGTGGCTTCCCCTGCCAGGGTTTCTCGGTGGCCAATACGCAACGTAAGCGGCTGGATGCGCGGAATCAGCTCTACCTGGAGATGGTGAGGGTTATCCGCGATAAGCGTCCGCGCTACTTTCTGGCTGAGAATGTGAAGGGAATACTGAGCCTGGAGAAGGGGGAGGTCTTCCGGGAGATACTCCGCGATTTTGCGGATATAGGCTACGACACGCAGTTTCAGGTGCTGAATGCGGCGAACTATGGTGTACCCCAGCGGCGGGAGCGTGTTTTCATCGTGGGGGTTCGGCGGGATATATCGTGGCGCCCGGTATTTCCGCTGCCTACGCATGACCGCCATGCGCGGCTGGGTCAGCTGCCGTGGGTGGCGGTGGGCGATGCGCTGGCTGGGCTTCCCGACCCGGATGCGCCCAACGACTTGCATAATCACTTGTACTCCAAGTATAAGCTGCGCTTCAATGGGTACATTGGGCATCGGGCGATAGACCCCACGCTTCCCGCCCCTACGGTAACCGCACGGGGGGATGATAAGGGTGGGGTGGTGGTGCTGCACCATCCGAGCAATACGCGCCGGATGACGTGCCGGGAGCTCGCGACGGTGCAGGGGTTCCCGCTGGACTACGAGTTCGTGGGGGGTATTTCGTCCGTTTATCGGCAGATAGGGAATGCTGTGCCGCCGCCGTTGGGTAGGGTTGTGGGGGGGATGTTTGGAGAGGAGGTGAAAGGAAATGAAGTGGAAGAATAGAATACCGTCTTTGCCGTTTGCGGGTTTTAAGTGGCGGTGGGCTAGTCTTCAGTGTACTGAGGGGCTGAATGATCCGGTTGTGCTGCTGGGGGTGCTGTTTCGTATGCGTAAGCTAGAGTTGCAGGGGGAGAAATACTCCTCTTATAGTTTTGCGGATGAGATGCGCAAGCTGTCTGAAGATATTGCCGATTCTATCGGTATTAATCTAGCGCAACGCACGGGGGAGAGAAATCTCATTCGCAATTCAGGGCAGTACTGGAGGGCGCTGCATCTCATTCCCAGCGAGAGTACAAGGGGGAGGATTATTCTTACGGATTTCGGTCGAAGCGTTGCAGACCGTAAAATCTCCCAGGCGGAGTTTGCATCCATCAGCATTCAAAGCTTATGCCTTCCGAATCCGGCGGTACAAAATGTGGAGGAGTGCCGTCGTTGGGAGAATGCAGGGATCAGATTCTACCCGCTACGGCTGATACTTTCGATCGCGCTTGAACTCGATAATCAGGGCATTACTGTAGAAGAGTTGGTGCGTATCGTGATTCCGCTTTCGGCTGTGAAAGCCTCGGTTGAGGAGTATGTGGAATGTATCCATTTGTTCCGAAATGGTGGGTTAGATCTTTCAGCTTGGCCGAATTGTTGCACGGGTGGGAATGATGTGCGTATCGCTAGGGAGTTTTTGCTATTCCTAGAGCATTACGGTTATCTTGTTAGGGTTGTTGCTGACAATCGCCTTCATGAAATGTATACAGTAAATCCCATACTCATTGAGAATATCAGGACGCTTCTTGCGTATGAGCCGGGTGCTTCGGGTTCCTTGGATGCATGGCTTCAGGGGCTTGTCTCCGAAATAGATAGGAAGAGGGTTCAGGCCGCGACTCGTCGTCCGAATCAGGCGCGTTTTCGGAAGGAGGTGTTAGCGGCCTGTGGCAGATGCATAATCTCGAATGTAACGATGCCGGAGGTGCTAGAGGCGGCGCATATTAAGCCGTATAGATATAATGGTGCGGATTTGAAGGCCAATGGTTTTGCCTTGCGTACGGATATACATTTGCTCTTCGATACGGGGCATCTGCGCATTAGTCCGGAGGGCAAAGTGGTTTTGAGCGATAGGGCTAGGTATGATTATGGGGCTTCGATACCACCGAGTATTGTTGTCCCAGAGTTTATTGATAGGGAGAACTTACGGTGGCGGTGGGAAAACTATGATGGGCTGTAGTTGGCTAGCTAATAAGCCTGTTCCTGATTTTCGCTAGATTCGCAGAAAGTGCATGGGTATGGATACGAGCAAGCTGCGGGAGCTCCCGATAGGGATAGAGACCTTCGAGGAGATAATCAACGATGATTACGTATACGTCGACAAGACGGATTTGGTATGGCATCTGGCGCATCGGCGTAAGGTGATGTTCTTTGGGCGTCCGCGGCGCTTCGGGAAGAGCCTGCTGCTGTCGACGCTGGCGGCGTACTTCCGGGGTGAGCGCGAGCTGTTCCGTGGGCTGAAGCTGGAGCGGCTGCAGGCGGAGAGCGGGAAGGAGTGGGTGGAGTACCCGGTGTTGCACCTTAAGGTGGCAGCTGGGGATGGGAAGAGTGGGTCTGATTTCGTTGCAATGACCCGTCTGGAGTTAGATCGTCTGGATGATCAGTATGGGGTGGATACCAGTGCCTTTGAACATGGGGCGCGGCTGGGGAGTTTGATTACTGAGCTGGCGAAAAAGTTTGGCCGGAAAGTGGTCATACTAGTTGATGAGTATGATGCGCCGCTGATAGATACGTTGGGGATTGAGCATCTTCGCGAGGAGCATGAAGATTGCCGGCGGCAGCTGCGGAGTTTGTATCAGAACTTCAAGTGGTACGATCAGTACATTCACTACGTTCTGCTGACTGGGGTTGCGCAGTTCTCGGGCTTGTCGCTGTTTAGCGGTCTGAATAATATTGAGCGGATTTCGCTGGAGGAGGAGTTCTCTGGGATTTGCGGGATTACGCAGGAGGAGCTGGAGCGGGATTTGAGCGGGCATATCGACAGGGTGGCTGAGGTCCGTGGGGAGTCGCGGGCTGAGGTGCTGGACCAGCTGCGGCGTATGTACGATGGGTATAAGTTCACGCCGGAGGGCGAGCGTGTGTACAATCCCTTTGGGCTGCTGAGCGCGCTGAAGTCGGGTAGGTTTTTGAACCACTGGATGCGTACGGGTACCTCGCAGGTGCTGGATTCGCTGCTGCCGAAGTTCAGGTTGGATCTGGTGAAGCTGGAGGGTGGGGTGATGGCCGATGTGGATGACCTTGACCAGCTGGAGGGGAGGGATGGCTCGTCTGCGCCCTTCCTGTTCCAGACGGGATACCTGACGATAGTGGATACTATAGGGCGGCGGCGGGTGGTGCTGGCCTTCCCGAATGGGGAGGTGAAGAATGCGCTGGCGAAGCTGATGCAGACGAAGATTCTGGGCTACGATTCGGAGGGGGTTTTCGCCACGCTCCGCAGGTTGAAGGATGCGCTCAATGGTGGGGATGTGGCGGGCTTCATGGGTATCATGGAGCCGATTCTGGCAGGGGTGGCAGCGGGGAATGACCCGAAGGAGAGCCTGATTCGGGAGTCGCACTTTCGTAATACGCTATTCGTGGTGTTTAAGCTGCTGGAGGAGGAGGTGGCTATAGAGATTCCGAGCGCGCTGGGCCGTTCGGACTGCGAGGTGGAGGCGAGGGATGCAATCTACATTTTCGAGCTGAAGCTGCGGAGCGAGGGCAAGGGCAATTTGACCCCGCTGGATGCCTTGCGGCAGATCCGTGGGCGTCGGTACGGGGCGCGGCACAGGGATGAGGGTAAGCCGATGGTGTGCGTGGGGGCGGTGTTCGACAATGAGGGTGGTTGCGAGTGGGAGGCGATGGGCTACGATGAGGTGATGAAACTCGGGGGGGACGATTGCTATCCAGTCGGTGGCTAGGCGTGGATGTGGGAAGAATTTTCCGTACATTTGCCGGAAAGGAAGTATATTCACTACTAACACTACTGGGATGATGGACTACAGGATAGAGCATGATACGATGGGCGAGGTGCGTGTGCCGGCCGATAGGCTATGGGGCTCGCAGACGGAGCGCTCGTTTGAGAATTTCAAGATTGGGCCAGGGGCGAGCATGCCGCGGGAGGTGATAGTGGCCTTTGCCTACCTGAAGAAGGCGGCGGCGATGGCCAACTGCGAGCTGGGTGTGCTGGCGGAGGAGAAGAGGGACCTGATTGCGCAGGTCTGCGATGAGATTATCGCTGGGGGGCATATGGAGGAGTTTCCGCTGGTAATCTGGCAGACGGGGTCGGGCACGCAGAGCAACATGAACATGAATGAGGTGGTGGCCAACCGTGCGCATCAGCTGCAGGGCAAGAAGCTCGGCGAGGGGGAGAGGCTCATCCACCCGAATGATGATGTGAATAAGTCGCAGTCGTCGAATGACACCTTCCCCACTGCAATGCACATTGCGGGGCTGAAGATGCTGATGGAGGTTACGATACCCGGGGTGAAGAAGCTGCGCGATGAGCTGGCGCGGCGGAGCGAGGCGATGCGGGATGTGGTGAAGATTGGGCGTACGCACCTGATGGATGCCACGCCGCTGACGCTGGGGCAGGAATTCTCGGGCTACGTTAGCCAGCT
Organism: Bacteroidota bacterium; assembly: GCA_002748015.1. Classification (GTDB taxonomy): domain Bacteria; phylum Bacteroidota; class Bacteroidia; order Bacteroidales; family CAJPTX01; genus Bacteroides_D. Next base: position 10,585 of record PDRH01000135.1, read on the forward strand.
GGACCACGGGTTGCGGGCGTTGGAGAACTCGCTGGCGCATCTGCAGGAGCTGGCGCTGGGTGGTACGGCTGTTGGGACGGGGATAAATACGCCGAAGGGCTACGATGTGCTGGTGGCTAAGCACATAGCTGATTTGACTGGTCTCCCCTTCCGTACGGCGGAGTGCAAGTTCGAGGCGTTGGCGGGGCATGATGCTATAGTGGAGTCGCATGGGGCGCTGAAGCAGCTGGCGGTTTCGCTGATGAAGATTTCGAATGATATTCGCCTACTGGCCTCTGGCCCTCGGAGCGGGATAGGGGAGATTATCATTCCAGCCAACGAACCGGGTAGCTCTATCATGCCGGGTAAGGTAAATCCGACGCAGATAGAGGCTATGACGATGGTGTGCGCGCAGGTTATAGGCAACGATGCGGCGATTAGCTGCGGGGGTATGCTCGGGCAGTTTGAGCTGAATGTCTTCAAGCCGATGATGATAGCCAACTTCCTGCAGTCGGCGCGTCTGCTGGGGGATGCCTGCGTTTCGCTTACGGACAACTGCGTGGTGGGTATAGAGCCGAATATGCCGGTGGTGGAGCGCTTGCTGAACAACTCGCTGATGCTGGTTACGGCTTTGAATACGCATATAGGGTACGAGAAGGCGGCGAAGATAGCGAAGAAGGCGCATGCGGAGGGTACGACCCTCAAGGAGGCGGCGCTGGAGTTGGGCTTTCTGACGGCCGAGGAGTTCGATATGTGGGTTGACCCCAAGAAGATGATAGGTAGCCTGGATTAGATGGCGGAGCGGGTTGTAATAGGCCTTTCAGGGGGTGTGGATTCCTCGGTGGCTGCGTACCTGCTCAAGGAGGCGGGCTACGATGTTCTGGGTATCTACATGCGCAACTGGAATGACAGCACGGGACTCCTCAAGGGGGATTGCCCCTTTGAGGAGGATTCCCGCTTTGCCGAGCTGGTAGCCAGGCGTTTAGGCATAGATTTTGAGCTTGTTGATTTAAGCTCGGAGTACCGTAGCCAGGTGGTGGACTACCTCTTCCGTGAGTATGAGCGGGGGCGCACGCCGAACCCGGATGTACTGTGCAACCGGGAGATAAAGTTTGCGGCCTTCTGGGACGTGGCGGTGAGCCGTGGGGCGGACTACGTGGCCACGGGTCATTACTGTAGACGAGGGGTTTACGAGGTGGATGGTGAAGTGCGCTATAGCCTTCTAGCCGGGGTTGATGGGGGGAAGGACCAGTCGTACTTTCTCTGCCAGGTTACGCAGGAGCAGCTGGCGCATGCGATGTTCCCCGTGGGGGAGCTGCAGAAGAGCGAGGTGCGGGAAATAGCGAAGAAGCTCAGGTTGGCTACTGCGGATCGTAAGGATAGCTACGGTATTTGCTTTGTGGGTGAAGTGGATATCCCAACATTCCTATCGCAACGCTTGAAGGGGGAGGCGGGGGATATCATAGAGATCCCCCGAGAGTTTAGACCTAGGATAGCGGGTGATGATTTGCTCTCGCAATCATCCATGTACGATATAAAGCCTGATGACGGGTTAGTGGTTGGTTGCCATGGTGGGGCGCACTTCTACACGATAGGCCAGCGGAAGGGCCTGGGGGTTGGTGGTAAGGCTCTGCCGCTCTTTGTCTTGGCTACGGATGTTGAAAGGAATATTGTATATGTAGGGCAGGGGCATGACCATCCCCTGTTGAATAGGCGGGTAGTTCGCGTGGAGTGTTCGACGGAACGTGAGGGGGAGCATTGGCTTGACCCGGCTGAACGCCTTGGTGAGCAGGAGGAGCGGGCGTTTAAGGTTCGTCTCCGCTACCGCCAGCCGCTGCAGGAAGCCCGTCTCGTGCGGGAGGATGGCAATCTTTTCATCGTGTTTGACTCTCTGCAGCGTGGTGCAACTCCGGGTCAATTCGCAGTATGGTACGATGGTGCGAGGCTTGTGGGTAGCGGGGCGCTAGCTGGGTAGAGGAAACAAAGCGAGGGGCTATTCGTTCCTAGCATAAGAGGCCAGTTCTAGGCATTCGGTGGTACCTTTACCCTGTTTTACCCTCTATTACAGGGCATAAAGACAAAGGAGACAGGCGGGGGCTTCGCAGCTTCGGGACATATCTACTAATCTTTACTACATTTGCGCTTCAAACGCAGCAAGCATTCATAAGCGATGGATAACACAGACAAGGGACAAAGGAAGAGTATAGTTATACCTTGGGATTTCACCGAGGCTTGTGAGCATGCTTTTAGCCATGCCTACCAGCTTTCGCAGACGGTGGGGGATAGTATCGTGCTGATGCATCTGATTCCCGAGGGCGGATATCCTGACCGACGAGGTCAGTTCGATGCGGATCTGGAGGAGGCCCGTAAGCGTCTGGATGTGGAGGCGATGCGGCTTTCGGAGAAGTATCGCCTGAAGCAGGAGGTTTATCGGGAGAAGATGGAGTCGGATTCGCTCATGGCGCAGAAGGAGCTCTTTGAGGTCAACGTGGTGGGGATGGTTGTGCCGTACAAGAAGCTACATAAGACCTTCCGTGAGCTCTATGCTTCAATGAATTTGAGCCTGGTGGTGACGGGGCCTAGCTATGATAACAAGGGGCGTTCGGTCGATATGGTCGAGGCGCTGCAGAAGGTTAAGCTGGATCGTACTGATACCCTGCCCTACATTGTGGTTACGAGGGAGCCGAAGCATCAGCACTACCAGGAGCTGGTTGTGCCGATGGATCAGTCGAAGGATTCGAAGGAGACTATCAAGTGGGTTGCCTTCCTCTCGCAGTACTATAGCTGCAACGTGAATATCATTCGCCCGCCGCTGACCGAGGAGGGGGCCAAGAAGCAGATGAATGATAACATCTTCTTTGCGAAGATGATTCTGGGTTCGCGCAACGTGGTGTACGGCATCAAGACGGCATCCAGCAAGGAGGCCTTCCGCGATGAGGTGTTCAAGTTCGCTAAGGATATAGATGCGGACATGCTGATCGTGATGAGCAATAAGCGGGATTTCTACTTTGCCTCGCGTGAGGTTGGTGTGGACTTTCCATGCATGCTGATCAACCCCCTAGTGAAGCGTTTTATCAGCTTCCGTTAGTCTATTCACGTACTTCTTCTTACGATGCGACATCTCTTTGTGGGACATCATCCCCGCTGGCGTAAGGTTCTGGATTGGTCCTTTGCGGTGCTGATGTGCCTGATTTTGGGGGTCTACTTCCTGGATGGTTTTATTCCCGAACCGTTGCTAGATCGTACTACGGAATTCCACATGCTGCTGGCACTCCTGGGAGCCTACGCCACCTTCCTCCCGATGGTCTCCGGGCTTGATACGTGGCGTTCCTACGTTCTCTTCGTGTGTGGCATCGGTTTGGTGGGGCTAGTGGTTGCACCGTGGAGTTTTAGCTGGCGGACGCCCCTGGTGGGGGTTTGCCTTATTGGTATCCTTATCTGTCTGGTATTGCCGGTTCGTCGTAGTAAGGGATAGGTATATAGGCTTAGAATGTAGAGCGCTATGCAAGAGAAGATTAGGGATTTACATGTGGTCATCATGGCCGGGGGTGCGGGTGTGCGCTTCTGGCCGGCCAGCACGCAAGAAAGGCCCAAGCAGTTTCTGGATATCTTGGGTACAGGTAGCTCGTTGCTGCAGATGACCTACCAGCGGGCGCTACGCTTGGTGGGTAGCACCAAGGTCTGGGTTGTTACGGCTTCTTCCTACGCGGACCTGGTGTATGAGCAATTGCCGGAGGTCCCGCACGGGAATGTGCTGCTCGAGACGCGCAAATGCAACACCTGCCCCTGCCTGGCCTTCGCCGCGGAGATGATAGCGACCCGCTACCCTGAAGATGTGATGCTGGTGGTGCCGAGCGACCACCTAATAGTGGACGATGCTCGCTATGATGCTCTTATCCGCCAGGCCTATGATTTTGCCAAGGAGCATGATGCTCTGCTAACCCTGGGTATAGAGCCCACGCGCCCGGAGACCGGCTACGGTTACATCCAGGCCGGTGATTCTGCAGGCTATAAGTCAGTCTGCGAGGTTAAAAGCTTTGTGGAGAAGCCGGATCGGGAGGTGGCGAAGGCCTACCTTGCCGAGGGTAACTACCTATGGAATAGCGGCATTTTCCTTTGGAGGGTATCGGTTTTCCAGGGGGTGCTCAAGGCGCAGCAGCAGGCAATATACGATCTGTTTGAGGGGATAGGCGAGGTGGATGGTGGGCCGGCCTTTACCATACGAGTGCAGGAGATCTATGAGCA
>PDRH01000136.1 GCA_002748015.1 Bacteroidota bacterium
CAAGAACGGAACGCCAGCCGCTCATGTTGTACGACACGATGATAAGCACCCCGGCCAGCACGGCCATGGGGATGAAGTCCATCAGGGGGGCAAGGAAGAGCAGCAGCAGGAGTAGAACCACCGCATGGACTATCCCTGCCACCGGTGTCCGCCCCCCGTTGTTGATATTAGTCATGGTACGGGCGATGGCCCCCGTCACGGGGATACCCCCGAACAGCGGCACGACGATATTGGCCACCCCCTGGGCCACCAGCTCCGTGTTAGCCCTATGCCTATCCCCAGTAACCCCATCGGCCACAGACGCAGAGAGCAGGGACTCTATCGCCCCCAGAAGCGCTATCGTAAAGGCCGGCGACACCAGCGACTGGAGCGTCTCAAAGCTCAACCTCGGAAGCACGGGCCTAGGCAGCTGCCTCGATATCTGATACCTATCCCCTATGCACTCCAGGCCGCTAACATCGCCCACCTGCTTAAGTAGATAGGCCGCAACAGTCAGGACCACTATCGCCACAAGCGAGCCAGGCACCCGCTCCGAAACCCTCGGGCTAAGCACTATCAGCAGGATGCTCAAAATACCGAATAGCAGGGCTAACCAGCTCGTAGCCCCCAGGCTCTGCACGTAGAGCGTCCACTTGCCAAAGAAGCTCCCGGGTATATCGCTAAGACCAAGCCCGAGCAAGTCGTTCATCTGCGTGGAGAAGATAGTGACCGCAATCCCTGCCGTGAAGCCAACCACTATGGGGTACGGAATGAACTTGATGAGCGTCCCAAGGCGTAGCCCAGCCATCAGCAAGAGGATAACCCCGGCCATCATCGTGGCTACAATCAAGCCCGACAGGCCGAACTCCTGGATTATGCCGTACACGATGACGATGAACGCCCCCGTAGGGCCACCAATCTGGACATTTGTCCCGCCCAACCCAGAGACTATCAGACCGCCCAGTATAGCCGTAAATATACCAACCTCAGGCGACACCCCGCTAGCTATACCGAAGGCGATGGCCAGCGGCAGGGCCACGATACCAACGATAGTACCCGCCATCGCATCCTTGGCGAAGGCCGACCAGCCGTAGCCCCGGAGGGAGTCGACTATCTGCGGACGGTAAGCACCTAATCTCATTATCCCTTGCGATTTGCCCCCTGTGGTGGCATAAGACAAAAAAGAGGGATGCGGTCTCCCACACCCCTCCGCGAAGGTATACTTTATTTCCCTAGTAGGATTCCATATTGTAGAATATCTTTCGGCTGAGGTTGTAATCACCCCAGACACCCTGGTTTATCCACCCATCGAGAAATCCGTACCAGCCGAAATTCATGTATATCATGTCAGAATATTCGGTCCAGCTTTTTAGAGTCCACCAGAGGAATTTTATTCTAACCCGCCAACGCTGCTCCCAGTAGCCGTCTGCTATCCAGATATGGCCACTGTCCGAGCTGAAACCAGTAAGAAGAACCGGGTAATCGTATCGTATTTGGGAGTAGGCCCTATCGAAGGTGTAGCTAGCATAGTCCGCCCGCTCAAAGCCCAGATTCCGTAACCCAGTTCTGATATTAGGCAATGTTGCCGAACTGCCCTGTATGCCCCAAGAGTAATTCGGTATCCTATCAGCTATAGTCCGCAGCATGCGCGATAGCGGGGTTGATATCTGCGTTTTAGCTAGGTAGAAAGGCATCATATCATAATCAAAGAGGGAAGGCGTACGTAGGGTTGTACAGTATACCCCTATCGCAATGGCTGAGCACCCTGCCCTAGCGTGCTTAATCTTGGCATCAACATTGTAACCTGCACCTTGACCCCAGGCCGATTGTCTTATGAACTCGTAGACACCTACCGTACGGAGTCCCCACGAACCTTTATGGTGTGCTCCGCGTACAGCCCGTGTCCTAGCATCAGGATCTGCATCGTTGGGCAGATTGCTATCATCTGCCCCATCCGAATCATCCTCACCGACAAGCTCAATGCTAACGCTATAGTCTGTGGTGGAAGCCTTGTTTAGCGCATCCCAGAACTCTATAATATCCTGAGGAATTTCCTTCTCTTGGCTCATCTCTCCCTCAATGCGGTCAAGCTCCTCATTAAGCCAGATAGCAAAGGGATGCCCCTCTGTCAAGTCATCTTGGCTCGAAATGTGGCCACGCTCCGCAAAAGCGTACATCCTCAATCCAGCGGCCCTATCAGCGGGTAGCACCATATACCCGTCTGAACTGCCGAAGTTTACGATGTATAGGAGGGGAACGCTCCCTTTAGATAGCGGAACTACGGAAGAAACTGTAGAGGGCTTTGACGGGAGGGGCATGAGCGGTACGCTAGCACGACTACCAGGAATGCCACCCTTCTGAACAGCATCATAGTATACCTGCGCTAGCAGCTCTGCCTCTTCGGAGGATATCTGGCGTGAAACCCCTTCCGCTACAACTGAACTCTTCCTAATTCCTGGGTCTACTGTGTGGATATTATCGTTCTCCTTCTCGCATGATAGCACAAAGAACGATAGAGCGAGGGTTGCTAAAACGATATATCTTTTCATTGCATTAGTCTTTTAGTTGTTTAGCTAGTTCTATTTTTCCTCCTTTCGATATTATAAATGGTATTGCACTCGTAAAATCAGTAATTACATCGCCTTCATTCACAGCAAGCTCTTTAACGATGATGGATGGCAATGCCTCCTTATCGTACCGCACGGTCAGCCGGTTCTTAATGCCGCCATCTATTGCTATGTAGAGGCTAGAGTTCGGGATATCCCCAGGCTGAGCCTGCTTTACGGGGAAGTAGAGTATATATGAATAGTCATCTACCCTACTCGCCCTAAAGATGTAATGCGAATTTCTGTCGGGGTTTTCATAGGCGACAAAGCTATCCCCCTCCTTCCGATATGCTATGATATTGAGAGCATCATGCCTTATAGGACCATTCTCATTTACAAAAACTACAGGGATAAAGGACTCTACTGAAGGACTATTTAAAGCCTCCGAATTGCTCCCCTGTGCACTTTCAGAGCCTTCTCCCTTCGTGTTCTTGTCACAGGCTATTGGTATCAGGTAAAAGCCAACTCCTAGTATTATTGCAAGTAGTATACGGTGCTTTGCCATGTCTTCGAGCGTTTAGAATATATTTGCAAGCTAACAAATTAAACTGATAGAATAGGCTTTTTTGGTGCTATTGCGGTCAATACCCTATTCGAGGTGATGAATGGGTTCTGGTATATACCTGCCTAGCGTAGAGTATAAGACACTACGGCGAAAGATCCACTACTAGATAGCAAGAGCTTGCAGTATGCGGTAGATAATTCAGCTTATCGCCAGAAAAGGGGGGAGGTGCGCATAGCGCACCTCCCCCCTTAACTATACTTATAACAGCTTTCCCTAGTCCTGCAGCTTCGCCACTAAATACTCCCGGTTCAGCCTGGCAATATTGGCTATCGAAATCCCCTTCGGGCACTCAGCCTCGCACGCACGCGTATTGGTACATCCCCCGAAACCCAGCTCGTCCATCTTGGCCAGCATACGCTTAACCCGCTTGGCCGCCTCCGGACGCCCCTGCGGCAGCAACGCATACTGCGAAACCTTCGCCGCCACGAACAGCATCGCCGAGGAGTTCTTGCACGTAGCCACGCAGGCACCACAACCGATGCACCCCGAGCTATCGATGCTCTCGTCCGACACATCCTTCGGTATCAAAAGCGTATTGGCATCCAGCGCAGATCCAACATCCGTCGAGATGAAGCCCCCCGCCTGCTGGATCTTATCAAAGGCATTCCGGTCTACTATCAAGTCCTTGATGACCGGGAACGCCCCAGAACGCCAAGGTTCCACCGTTATCGTTGACCCATCCGCAAAGGAGCGCATGTGTAGCTCGCAGGTCGTCGTCTTGCTCTCCGGACCATGCGGATGCCCATTGATGTACATCGAGCAGCAGCCGCATATCCCCTCCCGGCAGTCATGGTCGAAGGCAACCGGCTCCAACCCACGGGTCAGCAGCTCGGAATTCAGGTAGTCCATCATCTCCAGGAAGGACATATCCCCCACCACATTGTCCAAATCGTATTTCTCGAAGCGCCCCTTCGCCTTGGCATCTGCCTGGCGCCATATCTTAAGCGTGAATTTCATCTATTGGCCCCCTTCTTGTTTCTCCTCAGTTTTTCTTTTCGCAAAGTATAGCACCACCTTCGGCGCTCCGCTCGCGCTGGGTAGGCAGCCCGACTGCGCCACACCCAGCCTATTGTACTTCATATCCAAAACCATCTCTCTATGGATTGCAGGGTTCGCCCCCAAATCCTCTAGGAGACGTATCACTATCTCCCGTGGCGACTTCAAATCGGTAACGATGCACTCCCCGGGCTTCAAATCGTACTCCTCGCCAAGCGTCGGGATGCCCAGCTCCACCCCAGTAGGTTTCTTCTGCAGGAACTCCCCGGCTAGAGCGCACAGACGCTCATCCAGCTCCAAAGGCTTCAGCTTACGCTTCTCATCCCGAAGGGCGTAGAACAGCGACTCCATGGATGAAGAACGATGCACCAAGGGGCGAATCTGCTCCTCGGCAAAACCCTCCGGATTATCCCTAACCCGGTTCACCCAGAAGAGCAGGCTCTCGCTAAAGGCCACATCATCCTTAAGCTCCTCCCACGCTACCGCCCCCTCCACCATGCCAGCATCCCCCTCATTCTGGATGTACTTGTCCCCGGAGCACGCCCCCAGAAAACCCGCTGCCGCAACAAGCCACAGCATCCACCCAATGCGAGCCACTTGCGAGTAGAGCCTACGTATATCCATCTAGCCTAACCCTCCTTCTTTCGCCCAACGCACTACTTACCGTAGTCGAGCACCGTCACGCTCCAGTGCGGGGCATACCCGCCAGCAGCATACCCCACCCCCATCTTCGAGTACTTCGGGTTCATGATATTCTTCCTATGCCCACGGCTTGGAGTCCCGGCATCTTTCAGCAAGCGCAAGGTGATCGCCTTCCCGCTCTTCGCCCCGCCAAAGGCCATGTTCTCTGCAAAAATACCCATGGACGTATTGAGCTTATTGTGCTTCATCCCCCCCTCCTGGTTACGCTTGTCAGCCCACTGCTGCGCATAGGAGCAGAACGCCGACGACAGCTCTAGCTTCCCCATCGGGGCCTTACTCTGGAACTCCTCGTAGCACTCCCGCTCCGCCTCCCCAGAACCCGTCAGGTACTTATCAGCAAAGCCCTTCGGGTCGGTCCGAGCCATGTTATGCCACTTCAGCAGGTCTTCAGCTAGCTCCTGGTTGCTCTCAGCAACATGGCCAGGCTCCACATCATCCGACTCCGATGTACCCGCCCCCTGCTTCTTCCCGCTCTGCCGCCTCTCCTTCTTGCCACCGGATTCGCCCAGCTCACCAAGGTCTATCCTATCACCCTTGCACGCCTCGAGCGTACTGCTCGCCAGGAAAACCGTCGCAACCACCGCCACCCAGCGGCTCGCCAGCTTAGCTATACCCTTCCAATTCGCCATTACTAATCCTCCTGCTTTAAATTGCTACTTGTAGCTCCGAACCGCCAGCTTGATGTACTCGAAGGTCAGCTCCTCCTTATGCAGCACCGGTGCCTCCTTCGCCCCCTTGTACTCCCAGGCCGAAACGTACGAGTACTCCTCATCTATACGCATCGCCTCGCCCGTCTCCGTCTGCGACTCCTCCCGGAAGTGCGCACCGCAGCTCTCCCCGCGGCTCAGCGCATCGTGGCACATCAGCTTGCCAATGCCAAAGTAGTCAGCCACACGCCCAGCCTTCTCCAGCTCCTGATTCAGACTGTCCGCCGTCCCCGGCACGCGCAAATCGCGCCAGAACTCCTCCTCCAGCGCATCCAGCTCCACCAGCGCCTTCTTTAGCCCCTCCTCATTCCGAGATATACCGCAGTAATCCCACATGATTTTGCCCAGGCGCTTATGGAAGGACGAAGCGCTCTTCGTCCCCTTAACCCCCATCAGGCGGTCAATCTTCGCCTGCGCCTCCTTCTCGGCCGCCTCGAACTCCGGCGTATCCGTGCTGAAGCGCGGCACCGCTATCTGGTCGCTCAGGTAGTCAGCTATCGTATACGGCAGGATGAAGTAGCCATCCCCCGAGGTCTGCATCAACGAGGCTGAGCCCAGACGGTTAGCCCCCTGGTCAGAGAAGTTGCTCTCGCCGATGGAGAACAGCCCCGGAATCGTCGTCATCAGATTGTAATCCACCCAAAGCCCCCCCATCGTATAGTGCCCCGTCGGGTAGATACGCATCGGCGTATGAAGCGGATTCTCACCCACTATCTTCTCGTACATCTCGAACAGGTTGGCGTAACGCTCCGTCAGCACCTTCTCCCCGAGGCGTTCCTTCGCCGAGGCAAAGTCCAGGTACACCGACTGACCACCAGGCCCCACGCCGTAGCCCGCATCGCAGCGCTCCTTGGCCGCACGCGACGCCACATCCCGCGACACCAGGTTACCAAAGGACGGATACCGCCGCTCCAGGTAGTAGTCCCTCTCCTCCTCCGGTATCTCGCTCGGCTTACGGGTATCACCCTTCGCCTTCGGCACCCATATCCGCCCATCATTACGCAGCGACTCCGACATCAGCGTCAGCTTGCTCTGGAACTCATTCAGCATCGGGATGCCCGTCGGGTGAATCTGGATGAACGACGGGTTGCCGAAGAACGCCCCATTACGGTACGCCGCCCACGCCGCCGAGCCATTCGAGTTCAGCGCCAGCGTCGAATAGTAGTACACCGAGCCGTAGCCCCCCGTGGCCAGCACCACCGCATGCGCAGAATGGCGCTCCATCTCCCCCGTAATCAGGTTACGCGTTATGATACCCCGCGCACGCCCATCCACCTTCACGATGTTCATCATCTCACGCCGCGCATACACCGTAACAGTACCCGCCGCCACCTGTCGGTTAAGCGTGCTGTACGCCCCCAGCAGCATCTGCTGGCCCGTCAGGCCCTTCGCGTAGAACGTACGCGACACCTGCACACCGCCAAACGAGCGGGTCTCCAGCGTCCCCCCCTCCTGCCGCGCAAAGGGCACACCGACCGCCGTGAAGTGATCGATCACATCCCGGCTCACCTGCGCCGCACGGTACGTATTCGCCTCACGGGAGCGGAAATCCCCCCCCTTGATCATATCGTAGAACAGGCGATACACGCTATCGTTGTCATTCTTGTAGTTCTTCGCCGCGCTCGTTCCACCCTGCGCCGCCACCGAGTGCGCACGCCGCGGGCTATCCTGAAAGCAGAAAACCTTCACGTTGTAGCCCATCTCCCCCAGCGCAGACGCAGCGGTCGCACCCGAAAGACCCGTCCCCACGATGATGATATCCAGCTTCCTGCGGTTCGCCGGGTTAACCAGCCGCAGATGCTCCTTATGATGATCCCACTTATCGGCCAAAGGCCCTTCCGGCACTCTCGAATCCAGTATGCTCATAGCTCTTACCCCTCCTCAGGGCCTCTATTTTACCAACATGAAGTATAGCGGGATGCTGCTGAACCCCACACCGATTATCACCGCGTACACTATGGACGCCACCCGCAGGCGGGCGAACCACTTCTGGTTGCTCCACCCTATCGTCTGGAAAGCCGACCAGAAACCATGCGACAGGTGCAACGCCAGCAGTACCGACGCCGCTATGTACACCAGGCAGTACAGCACGCTGCTACGGAAAAGCCCCGCCACCACGCTGTACGAATCATCCACTACCACCCCGTGCAGCTCCACAGTCGGCATCGCACCGTAGCGGAACCGCCAGAAGAAGTTTATCAGATGCAGGCACAGGAAGGCCAGCACCAGCAGCCCCAGGATGAACATATTCTTGCCCGTCCACTCTATCCCCTCATTCTTCTGCGACACCGCGTACTTCACCGGACGGAACTTCCGGTTGCGCCACGTAATGTAGGCACCATACGCTATATGCAGGATGAAACCCGCCGCCAGCAGCGGCTCCATCACGCGAATCAGCGGCGTGGAGATCATGAAGTGCGCACCCGTATTGAACATATCCCCCTCGCCCCAATGCTGCCCGAACATGTCCACATTGTTCAGCATCAGCGTCAGGTTCATCGAAAGATGCACCAACAGGAAAAGCACCAGGAAAAGCCCCGTAATGCTCATTATCAGCTTATGACCCACTGAACCGCTAAAAATCCCCCCTTTCATACGATCACCTTTATCGATTAAAATACACCAGAAACTTCCTTACTACTACAAATGTAACGTTTTAACCCGCCCACTGTTACCGGCAGGGCCTAAAAAAGACGCAAAAAATATGTATTCTAAGTATGGGCGAGACCAGAAGGCAAAAAAAACGCCGGGGCTAGCCCGGCGTATAGATCGTACGAAAATCCTACTTCAGCAGGTACGAACGCGAGCCTATTTCCGCCCCATCCATATACAGCGTAACCTGGTACTTCCCCTTCAGGAACTTCACCCCCTCGCCAGCATACACGCACATCTCCAGATCCTGATTCTGGTAGTCCACATCCCGCGCGGCCGAGAACTCCACGGCCTCACCATCGAGCTGCGCCACACCGCCCTGCGGCGAGGCCAGGAGCGTCCCATCCGGCGTCTCCACCCTGACGTACACCTGCCGCGTCCCCGGCCTCGCTATCGGGTTCCCCAGCAGCGTGAAGCACACCCGCAGCTTCTTCGCACGCCAGGCGCGCCCCGTCTCGCGGTCGCGACGGTTCAGCGCGGTAACCGACACATTCCGTATCGAAATCCGGCTACCCTTCTCCACCGCCTGCTCCAACGTCGCCTTCTCCGCCTCCAGCTCGCGCAGCGTCGCCTGCGACACCTGGTAGTCAGAGCGCACCTTCGTATTCTCGATAATCAGGTTCTGGTTGATCGTATTGAGCGAATCGATCTCCTGCACCATGTTACGCATAATCTGCCGCAGCGTCCCCAGCTCACGCTGGTACTCCTTGATCCGGCCGTAGCTCACCTTCTTCACCTCCTTGATCTCCGAGAGCAGCGCCTCGGCCTTCTCCCGCTCCCGGTCTATCTGCTCCTGCAGCTCCACATTGTCCACCTGCATAGCATCGTACTCCGCCAGCACACCCTCCAGATTCAGCGAGATGGAATCCTTGTCAGCCGTCAGCTCCCGCTGGATGCTCTCAGCCTCCATCCGATTCTTCATGTAGAAGTACGTCAGCGCTCCCAAGATCAGCAGGAGTACCACCACTACCACAGCCAGCAGATTAACCACTGCGCTACCCTTCTTCTTCTGCGTTCCGTTCTCCATAGTCACCTTATCCTATATAATCCAACCAAAGCTACTACACCGTGCGCCCCGAAAGGCTACTCAGCACCCCGCGGAAGACCGTAGCCTCCCCGCCCACCAGCTCCTCGGCCTGCCGCAGGTGCTCCGAGGACTTGGCCAGATGCTCCTCTATCGCGACCACCGTCTTCGACCGAATGTCCAGCTTCTCGTAGATCCCCATGATCAGGCGCACCTTCTCATCACGCTCCAGCGCAATGTTGTTCATCGCCCGCGTCAAGTCGTTCTGCACCTTTGCGTCCCCATCCTCACGGGCCAAAATCGAAAGGTAGGTCTTCTTGTTGTCCGCAATATCATCCCCCACCTGCTTCCCGAAGGTCTCCGTATCCCCATACACATCCAGCCAGTCATCCTGCAGCTGGAACGCAAGCCCCATCTCGCGGGCGCTCAAACCTAATAAATTCTCCAGCTCCTCACTCGCCCCAGCCATGAATGCACCGATACGCACCGCCCCCTCGATCAGGTCGGCCGTCTTATGCCCAATCATCTCCATGTAGTGCGACAGCAGCACCATATCGTTCTCCTCGAAATCCATATCGCTCTGCTGCCCCTGGCAAACCCCCATGGCCAGACGGTTGAAGCGACGCAGCACCCCCGCCAGCTGCTCCCCGGGCACACGCTCCAGAATCTCATACGCTACGATAACCATCGCATCGCCCGACAGAATGGCCGTATTCGCCCCCCAGCGATTCCACACCGTCTGCCGGCCCCGCCGCAGCATCGACTTGTCCATCACATCGTCATGCAGCAGGGTGAAGTTATGGAACACCTCCACCGCCAGAGCAGCCGGCAAGGCAGACGCCAAGTCGCCCCCGCCCCCCGACACCCAGTCGTAGATGCCCAGTAGCAGGGTCGGGCGAATACGCTTACCCCCGCTCTCCAAAGTGTACCTTATCGGCTTGTAGAGTTCATCCGGCGAAACCGGGTACTCAATCCCCTGCAACCCCTCCTCAACCATCGACTGCAGGCTCGCCCTCGTCGCTAATGCTGACATACGTATACTAGTTTAGACCCCCACACTACTATCTCCCTATCGAGACGCAAATGTAGTAATATTTTCACCAACGTGCACACCTTCACCCCAGCTAGCCCCATGGCCACAGCTATTGCCCCCCATTCAACCCACAGCTATTGCTACGCTAGGCATACGGCATCGTCGCTATGCCTAGCCGCAACCAGCCCCCCCCCGATGCACCAGTATCACGCAAATTTGCAGCGCGCTAGGTAGACCGTTGGGGCCTGCCAGCAGCACGCTAGCAGGCCGAATTCAGCCCCAGCCAAGGGGGAATCGCACCCACCCACCAGGCAAACGCAAAAAAAACGCCAGCCCAAAACGATGAACATACCGGCCGAAAGAGCGTTTATAGCGTCTAAATAGCATTTTGCAAGAAAATACGTAATTAACTACAACTCCCTATAAACCAGAGCGTAAGATGCAAGGGAGGGGCTATCTTAAGAAAAAAGACAAAACTAGAAGCAGAAAAGAGAAGGATTTTACTACCTTTGCAACTATCTAGTTTAGACGATGTCAAAGTAAGAAAGAAAGGAAGTAGTCATGCAGAACGCAGATTTCCGTACAGCTCTAGTGGAACTCGAACCGAGTCTCACGCGGTACGCCCGGAGCCTAACGCCGAACGCTGAAGATGCTCTCGATTTGCTTCAGGAAACATATTTGAGAGCGCTCACATTCCAGGATTCATTCCAGGAGAATACTAACCTAAAGGCATGGGCATTCACCATAATGCGCAACACCTTTATCAATAACTACAGGCGACTCTCTCGCAAGAACACCAAGTTCGACGAGACCGCAGACCAGCGCCTGCTCAACACGCAGACCGACGAGATCGGTGCTGACGCCAAGGTCGCTACCGGCGAGATATTCCGAGCCATAGCGAGCCTATCCGACGAGTTTCGCATCCCCTTCGAGATGCACACCTCGGGGTACAAGTACCGCGAAATAGCCGACGAGCTAGACCTCTGCATCGGCACGGTCAAGAGTCGCATATACTTCTCCCGCCAGAAGCTCATGCAGCAGCTACCCGGCTACCGCGACTAGGCGCAGCCGCCAAAAGCTGGATGCAATGTAAGGGGAGTGGCACCCGCGCCGGGGGCCCCTCCCCTTTTTGCATCCACGCATGCCCCGCCACCCATCGCAACGAGCTACGCCCTCAGCGCGGGCCGCATCAGCCTGGAGTATTGAGCGGCTGATAGCCAGTAGCCACGCCCCCCCGCATGCATCCCAAATGGTGAACAGGCATAAACCGGATTGCCGCAATAAAACCTACATTCCCCCCATTCGATTTACTAGCGGCCCGACGCCTGGCTGGCGGGATGTGCGCTATCGTTGCTGAGCGCAGCGAAAAACCGGCTGCCGCTACGGGCTACTTACTCGACATACTTGCCCCCATACGGCGCATTGGGGCGCAGGCTGCCCGTAGGCATAGCGGCCCACCGCATGCCTAGAATAGCGGATTGCGATAAACCGAATTGGGCTTATATTTGCCCCATGAAGCATCTCGGCCATCTCCCCCTAATCCTATTCCTGGTCTTCGCCAGCGCCGTCGTCCTGCTCACCCTCTGGGGGTCCAGCCGCCACGCCCACGAGCTGGCCGCCCAGGAGCGGGACAAAATGTACCTCTGGGCAGAAGCCACCCGCCGCATGGCCAGCCAAGGGCAGAACACCAGCCAGGACTACACCTACTTCCTCGAGGTCATCATGCGCAACGACAACCTCCCCGTCATCCTCGCCGACGACCGCGGGCAGCCCATCTCCCTGCGCAACGTGCCGGGCGCCAACCGCATAAGCCAGGAGCAGGTCAGCGAGCTCATCGCCACCTACGCCCAGCAGCACCCGCCCATCACCGTAGAGCTACCATCCGGCCAGCGGCACTACATCTACTACGGCGACAGCCAGACCCTCTACGAGCTACGCTTCTTCCCCTACATCCAGCTCCTCATGATCTGCGTACTCGTCGGCCTCGGCTACTACGCCCTACACCAGGCCAAGATCGGCGAGCAGAACCGCCTCTGGGTCGGGCTCGCCAAGGAGACCGCCCACCAGCTCGGCACGCCCATCTCCTCCCTCGTCGCCTGGCACCAGCTCCTCGAGGAGGAGGACCAGCTCCAGGAATTCACCGAATCCCTCGCCCTCGACATACAGCGCCTCGAGCGCGTAGCCGACCGCTTCTCCAAGATCGGCGCCACCCCCCAGCTGCTCGACACCGACATCGCCCAGACCATACGCGACAGCGCCAGCTACATGCGCCCCCGCATATCGCACCGGATCGCGCTCAACGTAAGCCCACCCGAACAGGACGAGCCCATACGCCACAACGCCGTCCTCATCCAGTGGGTCCTGGAGAACCTCATACGCAACGCCGTCGACGCCATCGAGGCAGAGGGGCAGATCGACCTCACGGCGCGATGCAGCGGGCAGAGCCTCGTCATCGACTGCCGCGACACCGGCCGGGGCATACCCAGGCACAAGCGCCGCAACATCTTCAGCGCCGGCTACACCACCAAGACCCGGGGATGGGGGCTAGGCCTCTCCCTCGCCAAACGCATAGTCCGGGAGTACCACCACGGCTCCATCGGCATACTCAGCTCAGAGGTCGGCAAGGGCACCACCATACGCATAGTCCTCCCACGGTCGCCCGGCAGTGAACCCACAAGCGCCCTCCAGCGTTATACAACAGGTAGGCAAAAGCCCCACCCACCCAGCACGCAAAACGACACGCAACATGACCGAACAAGTTAAGCTACTCATCATCGGCGCCGGCCCCGCGGGCTACACCGCCGCCATCTACGGCGCCAGGGCAAACCTCTCCCCCGTCCTCTACGAAGGCCTACAGCCTGGTGGCCAGCTCACCACCACCACCGAGGTGGAGAACTTCCCCGGATACCCCGACGGCGTGGACGGCACCGCCCTCATGGGCGACCTCCGCCAGCAGGCCGAACGCCTCGGCACCGACATCCGCCGCGGCACCATCGTCAAGGCCGAACTCACCGCCGAGCGCAAGCTCCTCACCCTCGACGACGGCAAGCAGATCGAGGCCCAGGCCGTCATCATCGCCACCGGAGCGGAGGCCAAGTACCTCGGCCTGCCCTCAGAGCAGAAGTACAGGGGTAGCGGCGTATCCGCCTGCGCCACCTGCGACGGCTTCTTCTTCAAGGGCAAGACCGTGGCCGTTGTCGGCGGGGGCGACACGGCCGGCGAGGAGGCCACCTATCTCGCATCCATCTGCCAGAAGGTGTACCTCGTCATACGGAAGCCCTACATGCGCGCCTCCAAGGCCATGGTCGACAGGGTGGAGAGCACGGAGAACATCGAAATCCTCTACGAGCACGTTACCCAGGAGATCCTCGGCGACGGTCTAGGCGTTACCGGCATCCGCCTGCAGGACAACAAGGCCAACACCGTCCGCGACATCGACATCGACGGCGTATTCCTAGCCATAGGCCACAAGCCCAACACGGAGGTGTTCAAGGACTCCATCGAGCTGGACGACATGGGCTACATCAAGACCGAGCCCGGCCGTCCGCACACCAACGTACCCGGCGTATTCGCCGCCGGCGATGTGCAGGACCACCTGTACCGCCAGGCGGTAACCTCCGCCGCCAGCGGATGCATGGCTGCCCTGGACGCTGAGCGCTACCTCGGCACCAGGAAATTCTAGCCCGCATAGATAAGCAATGCCCCAGTGGCCCCGCTAGCGCAAGCTGGCGGGGCCGCTGTCTTTTTGCCCCCACCCCACCCCCAGGCGCTCGCACGCAGACCTCAGACCAAACGCTAAGCCACACAGCCCACCGGCCATACCCCCTCCCCCCAGCCTCCCGCTCCGAATTTCGCCCCGACCAAATTCGGAGCGGCTACCCGCGCGAATAGAAGAAAAAAGCCGAGCATACCCCAATTCGGTTAATTTGCTGCACGGCATCTGGCGGGCGGGATATGGGCTAGAGCTGTTGAACGTAGCGAAAAACCGGCTGCCACTACTGGCTTCTTACCCGATATAAATGCCCCTATTCGGCGCAATGGGTCGCAAGCAGCCCGTAGGCATAGCGGCTTGCCGCATGCCTAGAATAGCGAATAGCGATAAACCGAATTGGCGCAGCCATGTAACCCTCCCGCCGAAACCACGTATCACCCAGTAAACCCCTATTGACCACCAAAAGCCACCACCATGGCGAGAATCACCCCCGTGCGCCCGAAGTACTGGAGCAAGCAGCACCCCGTTCTATACGTAGTAAGGGAGGAGCGGATGTACGTCCGCGAAAGGGCGGAGAAC
>PDRH01000137.1 GCA_002748015.1 Bacteroidota bacterium
GGTCCTCTCGCCCTGGGGGCGGGAGTTCTGCCAGACCAGGTGCTACCCCGCGCTGCGGGACTTCGAGGCGTGCCTCCCCTTTGCGCCGGAGCGCTATGGGGTGCACATCAACCGGGGCGAGGTGGACATCATCGGCCAGGAGCGGATGCTGCTGGTCGGGCGAACGGCCGGGCGGGTGCGCGTGCCGGCGGGCTGCGGGGTGGACATCGCCCTCATGCATGGGGCAACGGTGGAGGTGGAGCTGGGGGAGGATGCCTACGCGCTGGTATGGAAGGGGGACGCCTGCATCCGGATGGCGGGGGGCAAGCTGGGGGTCGGCTGATGGAACGGAAGGACAAACCAAAGAGCATAGATAGCATGAAGGAGGACAGGCGTTACAACGAGCTGATAGCGGGCATGTTCCAGCGGGGGCAGTCCAACGAGCAGAGGGCGTGCCGGGCGTTCACCGGGGCGGAGAATATCGCCGAGGCGTGCGCGCTGCTGCTGAGCGACGGCGGCATGCGCTACTGCGTGCGGCACGACCTCCCATCGCGGGAGGAGCTGAAGGCATTGCGGGCGTACGGCTTCGATCGCCACGGCGTGCATATAGACCAGGGGGACATCCGCGTTGAGAACCCCGGGCGCATGGCGGCCATCGGGGACACCCACGCGGAGGTTGTCCTCAATGACAACGCGATCCACAGCATCCTGCTGCTCCACGGCGCAACGGTCAGCGTGCGGGCGGAGGGCGTGAGCGCCGCGCTGGTGCGCAGCGAGCGGGGGGTGGAGACCATCGCAGCGGGTACGGATAGCATGGGGGTATAGCGCATGGCGGCGAGGGTCTACCTGGACGGCTGGGACATCGCCGAGGCCTACGGGGCCACCCTGCTGGAGGGGAGCCTCGAGAGCCTCCTATCGCCACCGCCCATCAAGGACCCGCCGGGCGTGGACTGGGGCGAGGAGGACGGCCTGGACGTGGACCTGGGCCAGCCCGCCTTCGCCACCCGCACGGTGGAGCTGCACTTCCTGGTCAGGGGCGGCATCCACGGGGCGGGCTACTTCCTGGAGAGCCTCGCGATGGCCAAGCCCCATCGGCTACGCATAGAGGGGATAGAGGAGGAGTTCACCCTGCGCCTGACCGGCCAGCGGTGCGAGTACGTGCAGGGCGTGGCCTTCGTGCGCACCACCCTCACGGAGGATGATACGGCGGGATGGCACCGGGAGCTTTCGCCGGGCGGGGGCATGGGGGATTTCGACCAGCCCTACTACATCGACGGCAAGCCGCTCTCCGAGCACGGGGTGCAGATCCTGGAGGGGACGCGGGACGGCCTCCTGGGCGTACCTGCCCCCAAGCCGCCGATGGCCGTGGAGAGCCAGTTCATCGATGGGCGCATGCCCGGCGGGGTGCACGATACCCACCAGAGCCGGGAGGCCACCGTGCACGGACTCATGCGGGGGGAAGATTTCAACGCGCTATGGGGGCGATTCCGGCAGCTCATCGGGGAGCTCATGCGCCCGGACGAGCGCGTCGTATTCATCACCGAGCTCTTCGACACGGTGGGGGCGCACTACAAGTCCTGCCGGGTGGTGGTGGCGGAGCAGGAGGGGGGATGGCTGCAGTTCGAGCTGACGCTACGGGTACTGGCCTTCAATATTGCGATGCTGAGCGGGGCCGAACCAGCCCTCTGCACGGAGGACGGCCGCATCATCCTAACGCCGGACCCGGGGCTGCTCATCGTGCCGGACAGAATCCTGCATGGGAGCGACAGGGAGAGCTGGTACGGGGTCTACGACCGGATGCTCTTCAGCGAGGGCATGCGGGCCCTGCTGTGCGCGGAGCGGGGGGCGGTGCGGCTGAAGCGAATCGGATAACTGGTAAAAAAAAGGGGGGATACATATGGCATACGAGAAGGTACGGATCAGCGAGCTGCCGCAGCTTGAAGCGGGGGCTACGGGGCTGGAGGTGGTGGGGATTTCCAATGGGCATACCGTGCGGGCGTTGGTCAGCACGGCGGCCGCCATCAGCGGCGAGCTGGAGCAGAAGGTCAAAGAGCTGCAGGCCGCAATCAATGAGGCCAACCAGCTGCGGGCAACGCTGGAGGAAACGATTATGCAGCTACTCGGGGACGAGGAGGCAGAGCGGCGGGAGGAGGACGCCAGCATCCGCCAGGAGGTGAAGCGGGTGTCGAAGGCCCTCGGGGATAGGCTGGGGGCAGAAATCGCCGCCCGGGAGGCGGGCGATGGCCAGCTGGCGAGCGATATCCACGCGGAGGGGCAGAAGCGGACAACGGCCATCAATACCCTGCACGGACGCATAACCCAGGAGGGGAGGGAGCGAAGGGAGGCGGACCAGCGGCTCGAGCAGAAGATTGATGGCATATCCGGGGCCTACGACTGGGGGCAGGTCATCGAAGAGAAGGCGAAGGAGATTCATGTAGCATATAGATTCTTAGAGAGGTACAGGCAGAAGAGCTGGGAGAATGTCTTTACCAACACCTTTATTCAATTCATGCTGATGGATATCGATGATGACCGCTGGGATAATTTAATCCCAACGGTAAAATTCGTATTGCAAGCAACAGACTTCATACATAAAACCCTATTTAAATATCTTGAAGCAATCGATGAGAGCATCAAGGCTCTCAATAGTCGTGATACCCAGCACCGGCGCATGCTGCTCGAGTGCAAGGAGCATGTCAAGACGCTCGAGATGAAGGCAGGTATAAGTCCCGATTGGGAGCCTAAATCGGACTGGAATTAAACCAATACATACCATCATGATAGTACTAGAGAAGGGCGATTTCCGCCTGAACGTGCAGGTGGACGACACCAGCTACACCTACCGGACCATCATGGGCGAGCAGAGCCTCACCCTCCACTTCGTCATGCCCTACTTCGTGGAGATACCCCTCGGGGCGTGGACGGAGTTCGGCGGCGAGCGCTACACCCTGCTGCGCCCGGAGAACCTCAAGAAGCGGCACACCACCCACTACGAGTACAACCTCATCCTCGACGGCGCATCCGCAGAGTGCAAGCTCTACAAGCTCGTCAACACCACCCCGGGGGACGGCAGGCTGAAGTTCAGCATGACCGCCCGCCCGCACGAGTTCGCCCAGCTGGTCGTGGACAACCTCAACGCCCGGGACGGACAGGGCGGCTGGACCGTCGGGGCGTGCCTGGATGCCCCGGAGCGGGTCGTGAGCTTCAGCCACAACTCCTGCGAGGAGGCCCTGGGCCTCATCGCCCAGGCCTTCGAGACCGAGTGGGAGGTCAACGGCAGGGAGGTGCGCATACGCAAGGTGGAGTACGGCCGGGACAGCCCCCTGCCCCTATCCTACGGGAGGGGCAACGGCCTCAAGCCCGGGGTGGGGAGAACATCGCTGGCCGACGAGCCGCCCATCGGGACGCTCTACGTGCAGGGGGGCGAGCGCAACATCGACCCCAGCGCCTACGGCGCGCGGGAGCTGCGGCTGCCCAGGGGGCAGTCGTTCCGCTTCGACGGGGAGCGGTTTGAATGGGAATCGGGCTACGTGGACGCCAACGGCCGGGGCTACGAGACCGACCCGGAGGGTCGCTGGGTTCGCCCGGCCCGCATCGACCGGGCCCCGGCGGAGGACAGCCTCGACTGCAGCGACGTGTACCCCCACCGGGTGGGCACGGTGACCGGCGTGGAGTGCGAGAGCGCGGAGGGCCACCTCTACGATGCCATCGACAGCACCATCCCCGATTCGCTCGACTACGCCGATGGCCTCATCGCCGGGGAGCGCATGACCATCATATTCCAGACCGGCATGCTGGCGGGGCGGGAGTTCGACCTCGCCTACGAGCACGCCGGGCGGCGGCTCAAAATAGTACCGAAGGAGTACGACGGCCGGATGATGCCGGGCGGGGCCTACCTGCCGGCCGTGGGCGACGAGTACGCGGTGTTCCACTGCGCCCTGCCGACAGACTACATATGCAATAACGAGAAGCATACCGGGGCGAGCTGGGACATGCTCAAGAGGGCGGCCGCCTACCTCTACGAGCGGGAGCGCCAGCAGTTCACGCTGGATGCCGACATCGACGGCCACTGGGCCAAGCAGGACTGGGCCAACCGGGGGGGCGCGCTGCGCCTCGGGGGCTACGTGCTGTTCAGCGATGAGCGGATGCTACCGGAGGGGGCGCTGCTCAGGGTCAAGGGCATCAGGCAGCCGGTCAACGACCCGCACAGCCCCCGGGTGGAGCTGAGCAACCGCACGGCGGCGGGGAATCTCGGCGGCACGCTCCGGAGGCTCAAGAACGAGGGGGTCAGGGTGGAGGACCTCCACCGCCAGGGGCGGGAGTTCACCCAGCGCACCTTCAGCCAGGCGCAGGAGGCGCTCATCGCCCTGGAGAAGGCCACCGGCATCAGGAGCATCCAGACGATGGATATGCTCGTGGGCAGGGCCGAGTACCAGTTCGACTTCTTCGGGGGCTACGAGGGGGCGAGGCTGCCCCAGCCCCTGCGGGTCAACCAGGCTACGAATACGGTGGAGATCGAGAGCGGGGAGGTATGGCTGCGGCACGAGACGCTGGATGTTACCGAGCGGGAGATGTCCCCGGAGGGGAAGGCCTGCCGGTGGTGGCGCATGGGGCATGCGGCGATGGCCGCCATGGAGGACCCCAAGCGGTACTACTACGTGTACGTGGTGCTGGATACGCACAACGGCAGCAACGGCGACCCGGAGAACGCGGGGCGGTTCATCTGCACGCCCGACCCGATTACGGATGAGCCGCACACCCTCCTCTGCGCGCTGGTCAGCTCGAGGGACGGCGGCCAGCGGAGCCTCATCACCACCCACGGCTACACGGAGATCCTGCCGGGGCAGATCCGTACGGACAGCATCGCCACGGCGGACGGGAGGAGCTACCTAAACCTGCGGGACAACGAGCTGCAGCTGGAGGGGAGCGGGGCGCACTTCAGATGGAATACGGAGCATCGGGGGGAGCTGGAGCTGGGGGATAACTACAACAATCTGAGGTATCAGGGCGGAAAGCTAAGCATTGCCAGGGCATGGGTTAAGGACTGGCTGAAGGTAAGAGCCGATGAGAAGTTTACGTTCATCGTGGATAAGTTCAAGATGCTCCTGAAGAGCATCGGGCTTTCTGAGAAGATCAAGGTCTACGATTCATCAGGGAACAGCCACTATGTACAGTTCGAGCAGAATCGTGAGCTACGAATCAACGTTCGAGCGGAGCTTACCCAGTACGTACAGAATATCGGGCTCTCCAGCCAGGAGGAGGAGGCCATCGGATTCCGAAAGCGATTCTTGAAGATCAAGAATGGGGAGCAGGAGATGTATACCAACGGCTACCTATCGTATAGCATTGCTCAGCATGCCATAACCTGTGATAACATCCTTGCTGGCGGGATTGCTGGGAAAGTCACTTGGAGTGAACAATGTTCGGTAATAGTGGGGTGGAAACCAAATCACCACTATGAAACAGGTGCCTATCTCCGTGTATACGGTGCAAGTACATGCCTAATTTATGAGACTGGAGAGTATACAGGTAGCGATCTAGTCGAAGGAGAACATCGCATGGTTGTTCTTGGACCAGCCCCTTGCGAAGGGTACATGATTACAGTGATAAACCTGCTGAATGAGGAGGTCTGGTTGGGGGCGCATGGTGCAGGATTTTATTACAGATCGCAGACCATTGACGCGTACTCTAGCAATGAAATAACCGTATTGAAACCCCATGAAAAGCGGCAGCTTATCTACTGCTATAAGGAGGGGAACACCTTTACGCATATGACGCCAGAGAGAGCCAAAGGACAGTTTAACGCGAGTAGAAGGGATCGGATAAGTAGCGACCCAGAGGATAATGTGAGCTTGCTTAGTATTGGAGATTCCAGCCATGGAGTATGGGTATAACCCCCTATTCCTTGTAGAGTTGAAGCGGCAAGTAGGGCACACGTTTTAGGGCGAAGTTGAATATGCAAACGCGAAAGCGTTCCCAACTATGGCCATATATAGCCCCTCTGTACACGACACCATTGTACTGCTTGGTGCAGAAGAACTGCTCATCTTTATACTTGCTTAGCCTTAGCCAGGCGTAATCATTCAGCATGAAGGGCTTCCCCTCCACTTCGCCCTTCATGCGGAATGTGGCCTTTATCCACGATTGGTCAAGAATACCGTAATGCTCCCTAATCTCATCGCCAGGGAATGGGGCTAGCTGGTAAACGCCGGTTTCTGCAAATTCGATTTCCAGCTCGCTAACCGTGAGCTCGTTTATGGAGTAAGAGGAGCGGTTAGGATGCAATTGAAACCGCTTGCCCACCAGGGAGGCGCAGGTGTATTTATGCTCTTCTGGGATTGGGCTATTTGTGACCTCCTGCTGCACATCGGGTCCCATACGGATTTCAATTGGCTCTTGCGCCTTCCCCTCATCATCATCCTTCTTGCATGCGGTCGCCCCGATGATGATTGCGATGATGGCCAGCAGTATGTACCTCTTTTTCATGGTATTATCCTCCGTTCTATTGGTTTCCGTTCGTTGCCGCAAGGTAGGCATTCTGCGGGAGGTGGGCAAGGTCTTGCGGGGAGTTTTTTCCGTTTGGCGACTTTGCTTACCTTTGCATAGCATAACATATGAAAGGGGAAGGGGTTGGATGAGAAGTCAGTATGCAACTACAATTTGCGCACTGCCCAGGACGGCAAGGATAGGTGGCTATTTCAGCGCTCTGAAGCTATCTACGCGCAGGAATTTACAGCGTCCGTTAGCGCCCTTTGAGAGACCTGTTATTTCTACGGCTAAATTCCGTCCATGGCAGTCTACTGCAGCCTTATAATCCTCACTGGCAAGTATAGCCGTTGCCTTGACAGATTCACCCTGCTCATCCCACCCCCTAATCATCACAGAGCTATTCTCCCCATCTGGATTGGTAGATTTTAGCTCCTCAACCCTCCCCCTTACGATCGTATTAGCCTCGGTTTGCAGCAGCTCACCCACCTGCTCAATGAAGGTTTGCAGGCGCGTCAACCGCTCGCCATCCATATTGCGCACCTGAACCATTCTCACTCCATCCAGCCCCTGGAGGGTGAAATCGATATCCCGGATTTTGGCCTGCTCATACACAGCGTTCATGCTCTTCAGTAGCTTCAGGTTCATGTAGGCTATATGCTCATCGATGTACTCCATATCAGGCGGGAGCGCTAGCTTTTCGATCTCTTCATTGAGGAAAGCAATCAGCCCCATGAGGCGCTCATTGACAGTCTGGCCAGAAATTTCCCCTTTAAACAGGTCGCCTTCTCTAAGCTCCAAATCTGTAGGCAGAGCAATCCTTGAGATGAAGCTCCCCTGCTGGGTCTGCAGGAAATCGCAGTGGTCAACATACATTTTGGCCTTCTTGTGGCTATGCGTAAGGATCGGGTCAGGATCCAGCACGTATGAGGCGGCGGAGAGGAGCACTCCCTTCATCTGCCTGAGTAGCGCTTCCTGGCGGGGAAGAGGTATGACACCCTCCTCAGTCTGAGGATCAATGAGGCGGAGGGATAGGATTCCTGATTTAGAGCTCACTATGCGAAGGAGATCGTCCAGGGGAATTTCATGGAGATCTGCAAAAATGCCCAGAACATACCTCATGTACCGATCGTAGTCCACGGAATTTGTATTACGAGGAATTCGGTACCGATGCTCACTGGGAAAGCCGAATTGCTCAGGTGGCTTGAGCAGATGAAACCGCTCCGTCCCATCCGTTTCTTTCCACCCCCGATTCAGTAGGAATTGGAGAACAGAATCCTTATTAATGCTCACTTTAGTAGACTATTAAACCACGAATCAAAAGTGCTGAAATCCAAACGATTACTCGTTGGGATGGAAATCCTCACCGTTCGTTTATTCGATGAGCATTCAAGGACATCCTCATCCGGGATAAACCAGTATGCACATTTACGAAGCAGCAAGGAATCCTCATTCAAGTCGACCCAACTCCCATCTTTGGGCAGTATAAAGAGGATGAGGATCAGAGGGGTAGATGCTTCCCCAACTTTCCTTTCAACGAGGTCATTGTAATTCTTAACGTCCAAATCATATTTCAAAAACGCTTTGTTTGCATCCGTTGCCTGTTCCGTTGCCTTCAGCTGTAGATCCACCGTATAACCGGAATCGTAATACCTTGCACTACCATCCACCATTCGCTTTTCAATGCGTTTCAGAATAAAATCCACCCCGTAGTCATAATCCGGCTTGGTAAGGCTATAGCCCGTGCACGCCGCTACAGCTCTTACAAAGCAGTTGGACAGCTCCTCTTTGATTTGCTCCTCGGTCATGATTCTCCTTGTTCAATTAGCTGGGCAAAGATAGAAGCAATTGCAAGAGCCAAAAGACGAATAGCAGAGATATTGAAAACAATTCGATATTCGCACCATTTTGCCAGATAAAAGGTGTTGCGCCCGCATTGATAATAAGGATAGCTACAATCGAAACTTACTAGTCAAAGATACTCATTTTCAATCGAATAGGAAAGTAAAAACGCCTCTTTTTCTCGCTGAATTTGAAAGAGTACTGCAACCTATACCAGACCTGCGCGGGACGTCGAACCGCTCCGGTCGCCAGCCAGAGAGTATAAATGGTAGGCACATCCCCCGGATTCTACCGGTAGGGGATAGCCCCCACCTTTTGCCGTTCTATCGAATAAATATTACTTTTATACCGATTTTTTGACAGAATAGAAGCCCGGCGGGCGTATACCAGAGGCGGGCGATACATTCAGCAAGGGGGACATCCATATGGGTAGGGCGAATTTGGACAAAGGTTTACGGTGGCTGGAGAAGCTGCTGCGCTTGGAGAGCCGGTACGGCTTCTTCGCGCTGCTGCGCACGCTGGTGCTGCTGCTCTTCTTCGGGCTGGCGATCTTTATTATTACCAGCCCCAAGTACTTCGTGGAGCGGGCGGAGGGCTACATCCGCAGGCGGCACGACGCGGCGGTATCCATGCGGCTGGTGGCCGACGCGGAGGCCCGGGTGGTGCTGAGCCGCCTGATCGCGCAGACCGAGTGCAGCCGGGCGTGGGTCATCGAGCTGCACAACGGCACGGAGAACCTGGCGACCGGGCTGCCCTTCCTCTACGGCGACATGCGGCTCGAGGAGGTCAGCCCGGGGGCGGGGAACGTCGACCGGGAGTACCGGGACTTCCCGCTCGGCCGATTCCCCATGGCCACGCATCTGATCCACGAGGGGATATTCATCGGGGGGGCTGAGGCGGTGCGGGCCATCGACGAGCGGCTCTACCACAAGCTGAAGGCGAACGGCGTGGAGGCCGTCGGGATGGTCCCCCTCTACGCGGGGGAGCGCCCCCTCGGGGTGCTGGGCGTTTCCTTCAGCCCGGGGGGCGAGTACAACCCCGTCCACCTGGCCATGGTGCTGCAGCGGTACGGGGTGCAGGTGGGGACCATCCTGTCGAGGGGGAGCGAGTAGAACGAACAATCTAGAATAGGCGTATGGATAGGCAGGAAATCATCGACGCGCTGAAGGGCTACTTCGGCATTGGGGAGCTGGTATGCGACCACATACACGCGCGGTGGGGCGATCATAGCTGGCAGTTCCTGGACACGGACTACCTGCACTGCCTCCTGATCCTGCGGCGGGACGTGCTGAAGGTGCGCATGGCCTGCAACCACGGCGGGCACCATCAGCGGGGCATGCGGTGCAACCGGTGCGGGCTGGTCCTCACCAAGAAGCGCCCCTACATCAGCGCGCACGTGCTGGGCAAGGCGGGCGACTTCACGGTGGAGGGCATGACGGCCGAGCAGGCCCGGGGGCTCATAAAAGCCAATGCGGATAAATTCCCCTGCCGGGTTCGCATCGAGGGGGGCGTTTCGTGGCTGCACTTCGACGTGATCGACCAGGTGGGCGTTGCGGAGAAGGTATATGAGTTCAGGGTATGAGGAGCGTGGCATATATTACGGTACTCTTGACGCTGGCGCTATTCCTGGCGGGATGCAGAACGGCGCGGGAGGTGTCGACCAGCCATAGCGACAGCACGGCCGTCCGGGTGGAGACCCGCACCGAGTGGCGGCGGGACACCATCTACATCGACCTGCCGCATGAGCGGGAGCGCGTTACGGTGAGGGATACGGTTTCCTGCCTGGCGAGCAGCCTCGCCAGATCCTGCGCCTCGATCGACCCGCAGGGCTACCTGCACCACGACCTGGAGACGTTCCCCCAGCGGCGACCCGTGACCATCCGGGTGAAGACGGAGTACAGGGACAGCATCGTATTCCGGGATAGAGTGGTTCGGCAGGTCGTGGAGGTGCCCCGGCCGAAATCCCGACTCGAACGGCTGCAGGGCTGGCTATTCTGGTTGCTCTTGCTGGCTGTGATCCTCTACATCGCATGGCGGGTGAAAAGGCGGTTTTGATGCGTGCTTGTTACTCGGTTTTTTCCTGTAGGTTGAAACAGGTTGATGGATAGGCGGTTAGATGGAGCTAGTATAGGATATGGGAGAAATACGGAGGGGCCCCCTAGGCGAGGCATGCGCAGAGGTCTGCTGCCATCCACCGGCTATCCCTTGCTTTGCGCCGGAAATCTTAGCTGGGCATAGCCAGGAGAAGGGGAAGGTGGTGCGCTCGGCTGGTTTGCCCAAGGGGGGGTAGTTCGGCTTATGCTCATTCACCATTCAAGGCATGCGGCATGGCGCCATCCCTACGGCAGTCAGTTTTTTGCCTTGCATAGGAGCGCCCACCCCACGTCCTCGGAGTTCTCCATAATTTGTTACCTTCGCGCCGGTCTTAGTTTTAACGGCAATATCGGATTGAGATGGGGATACACCGCGCGGAGTTTCTATGCAGCAGCCAGAAGTGGGAGCAGTGTCCAACACCGGATCGTGGGGAGGTGGCCTTCATTGGTCGTTCGAACGTGGGGAAGTCCTCGCTAATCAATATGCTAACGCGGCATGGGGCATTAGCCAAGGTGTCCGGCACGCCGGGGAAAACGCAACTGATAAACCATTTCCTGATAGATAACGACTGGTACTTGGTGGATCTGCCGGGCTACGGCTTTGCGAAGATCTCCAAGAAGGGGCGTGCATCCCTAGAGCAGATGATCAAGGGCTACGTTGCCAACCGGGAGAACCTCTACTGCCTCTTCATCCTGCTGGATGTGCGCCACGAGCCGCAGCGGATAGATGTCGAGTTCATGCAGTGGGCTGCGGAGCAGGGGGTGGCGATTGCGCTGATAATGACGAAGGCCGACAAGCTCTCGAAGACGGCGCTACCCAAGCAGGTGGCGGCCTACCGGGAGGCTCTGCTGGAATACTGGGAGGAGTGTCCGCCGATGTTCGTTAGCTCGGCCGAGAAGGGGATAGGACGGGATGAGATCATCGAGTTCATCGAGTCCTTCATTCATGGGGGGGGCGAGGAGTAGATGATAGACTTTTGTACGCACGGTAAAATATAAACAATAGGGGGTATAGCCATAGCAATGAGTGAATCGCAAATAGTATTCTTCGCCGGGAGGAACAGCCGTGACCTGGCTGCGCATATAGCCAACGAGTACGGTACGGAGCTGGGGGAGCAGAGCTTCTTCCAGTTTAGCGATGGGGAGTTTCAGCCGTCCTTTGAGTGTTCGGTGCGGGGCAAGACGGTCTTCCTGATCCAGAGTACCAATCCGCCGTCGGACAATCTCTTCGAGCTGCTGCTGATGGCCGATGCGGCGCGGCGGGCATCTGCCTACAAGATAGTGGCCGTGATGCCCTACTTCGGGTGGGCGCGTCAGGACCGGAAGGATAAGTCGCGCGTGCCCATCGGGGCAAGGGTGGTGGCCAATCTGATTGAGGCTACGAGCATCGACCGGGTGATGACCATGGATCTGCATGCCGACCAGATCCAGGGCTTCTTCAACGTCCCGGTGGACCACCTGTTCTCCTCGTGGATGTTCGTCCCCTACATCAAGAGCCTGAAGATGGAGAAGCTGGCCTTCGCTTCGCCGGATATCGGGGGGGCCAAGCGGGCAAGCATCTACGCGAAGAATCTGCATGCCCCGCTGATTATCTGCCATAAGACGCGGGCGGTGGCCAACAAGGTGGAGAGCATGACGGCAATAGGCGATGTGGAGGGGATGGATGTTATCCTGGTGGATGATATGATAGATACGGCCGGGACGATTACCAAGGCCGCCGACATGATGATGGACATGGGGGCGAACTCGGTGAGTGCCATAGCCTCGCATGCGGTGCTTTCCGGCCCGGCCTACGACAGGATCAACGCCTCGAAGCTCAAGGAACTGGTGGTTACCGACACCATCCCCCTGCGGGCTGATGCCGACAAGAGCAAGATAACGGTGCTCTCGGTGGCCTCGCTCTTTGCTGATGTAATCGCCAAGGTGTACCACAACGAGTCCATCAGCCAAAACTACGTATTTTAGCCTATGGTAATGGATAGCAAGCCGCTAATTCTGGTTAGCAATGATGATGGCATAGATGCCAAGGGTATAGGCATGCTGGCGGAGGCCATGCACGAGCTGGGCGAGGTGTGGGTTGTTGCGCCCATGCATGCGCAATCGGGCATGTCGCAGGCGCTGACGGCCGTGCGTCCGCTGCGGATGAAGGAGCTGGATAGGGGGCGTCCCTACCGGGAGTTCAGCGTGGACGGTACGCCGGTGGACTGCGTGAAGCTGGCCCTGTGGGGCATACTGCCCAGAAGGCCAGACCTGGTGGTTGCTGGGATAAACCACGGGTCGAACGGCTCGATCAACGTGCTATACTCGGGGACTATGGGTGCGGCGCTGGAGGGTTGCATTGCTGGGATACCGAGCATCGGCTTCTCGCAGGTGGGGAGACGGGTGCAGGAGAAGTTCCAGCCCTACGTGCGACGCATCGCCCAGAACGTGCTGGAGGGCGGCTTGCCCCAGGGTGTGTGCCTGAATGTCAACCTGCCGCAGCGCCCCTTCGAGGGGGAGGTGCGGGTTTGTCGCCAGGCGAATGCCCGCTTTGACAATACCTACGAGGAGCGTGAGGACCCCTTCGGCAAGAAGTACTACTGGCTCTGCGATTCGTTCCGCAGCCTGGAGTACGATGCGCCCGATACGGACGATATGGGCCTGCGGGAGGGGTGCATGACGATAGTGCCGACGATGATAGACCTGACGCACCGGAAGACGATGGAGGAGCTGCAGTCATGGGACTGGGGGGTGTAGCGCAGGGGAAGAACGACCGGGTGTCGACCGGGGTTAAGCTGGGGGCGGTGCTGCCCCTGCTGCTCTTCGCCCTGCTGCTGGGGGTGTTCTACCTGCGGCTACCCGAGGGGACGCACTGGATGCGCCTGCTCTCCGGGGAGAGCCTACCACGCATCCTGAGCCTTGCGGTACTGGCCAATGCAGTGGCCTTCTTCGTGTTCGTGCGTAGGGACAAGCTGCTGGTGGCGCGGGGCATCCTGGGAATGACGATAGCCTACGCCGCGGTGGTATTCATACTGAACCTAAGCCTATAGCTCTATGCGTTACTTCCTGGTGGCCGGGGAGACCTCCGGAGACATGCATGCGGCAAGCCTGATGAAGGGTTTGCTGGCCGTAGACCCCGAGGCGGAGTTCTCCTACTTCGGGGGCGATGCGATGGCCGCCGTAGCCCCGGGGATGGTTATGCACTGCCGGGATTTGGCCATCATGGGCTTCTGGGAGGTGCTGATGGGCCTGCGGAAGATACTGCGCAACCTTAAGACCTGCCTGCGGGCGATAGAGGACTTTCAGCCCGATGTGGTCATTCTGGTGGATTTCCCGGGCTTCAACTTCCGCGTGGCCAAGGCGTGCAAGGAGCGTGGTCTCCCGGTGTACTACTACATCGCCCCGAAGGTGTGGGCGTGGAAGGAGCGGCGCGTGGAGCGGATACGAGCCTACGTGGACAGGCTGTTCATCATCTTTCCCTTCGAGGTGGAGTACTTCAGGGGGAAGGGGATAGAGGCCATCTACGAGGGTAACCCCCTGCTGGACGAGCTGAATATATCGCCCCTGGCGGCGGGGGAGAGCGAGGAGTTCTTCGCCCTGCATGCGCTCGACGACCGCCCGAAGGTGGCTTTGCTACCCGGTAGCCGCGTGCAGGAAATACGGGCTACGCTGCAGCGCATGGGCGATTTGAGCGTGGATTACCCCGACTACCAATTTGTCATTGCGGCGGCACCGTCCATCTCCGTGGATGAGTATGCGCAGGTGCTGGATGAGTTCCCCGACCTGGCCATAGTGCATGGCGATACGCCGGG
>PDRH01000138.1 GCA_002748015.1 Bacteroidota bacterium
GCAGCACCCGCAAGTCGCTCTGCATTTTGGCTGAGGAATTCGCTGCTGCTATGGATGTTCTGCGTCCCGTCGTCTATCTGGTTGAACGAGTTGGCAAGGTTTTGCCCCATCCCCTCGAGCGTACGGAGCATAATACCGACTTCGTCCTGATTGTTATCGCCGATTGTAGCGTTGAAGTACCCTTTACCGATGCCCTCAGCGAAGGTTACGGCCCTCATTACACGGCGGGTGATACGGGTAGCAACAGCGTAGGTTATGAGGCTGAGGGCAATGATGCCCGCTGCGGCAAGTAGCAGGAGCATGAGGATGACTCTACGGGTCTTGGCGTACAGGTCGCTATGGGGCACGTTAACGCAGAGCCCCCATGGGGTCTTAGTATTCCCTATCCGTATTGGGATGAAGATGGTCCACACATCAGGGGCTATCTCCCCCTGCTCCTCTGACTCTGTTATGGCTATCGCATTCTTGAGGTTGGCCATGATGCTGTTGGCGCTCATGTTGCCAAATGGGCGGTCCTCCAGCGGTTTGCCGATGAGCTCTGGGTCTGGGTGTACTATGATGTTGCCAGCGTGAGAAATGAGCATGGCCTGGCTGTTGGGGGTTGGACGCAGGTTGGAAAGGAGCTCGCTGATGGTGCTAAGATTGATATCCTCGCCGACGGTGCCGACCATCCTGCCGTTAGCCACTATGGGGCTCTCAGTGCTGACCATCAGTAGCTCTGTACCGTCCGGGTTGCCCATTATGTAGGGTTCGGTGATGCTGCTGTTCTGTGTATCTAGGCTCTCCCAGAGGGAGCCTGGGGAGGGGGTTCGCATCGTAATCACATCCCATGCGTCCTTGACCTCTTGCCCCTCACGCCATAGGAACACGCGCAGCAATCCGGTGTCTAGCGGATTGAAGTGCGATTGGTCCCACATCATGTATAGCCCCTGGAGCTGATCCTGCCCCCGGAGAATTCGGCGTAGTCGAGCGAGCTCTTTGCTAATGAGGGAGTCCTGCGGCATGTGCGTGAGCTCATCTCCGAAGCCAATGATGGCGTGGTTGAGCGTCATGTAGCGAGCGAAAACCTGCTCGATGGCTTGAGCATGGCGGCTAGTTACTTCGAGGAGGTGCTGCTTGCTATTGCTAACCTCCCGGCTCCGTAGGTTGCCTATTACGATGCCGAGGATGATGCAATAGGTAAGGAGGGAGCTCCCCACGAGTAGGAGGAGCATTTGCGCCTTTACTCCCCTTTTGGCTATTCTCTTCATATTACGATGCTTTACGTCCCCAATTAGCTAGCTCGATTGGTGGGGTCGCGAATGCTAGTCGCTACGGATAGTAGTTTTCTCTAGCCAAGTCTGGCGCAAAGCTATGCAAATATTGTCGTGGCCTACCTGGAGGGAGGCTATTTGTACTTTGGCTAGTTAGCCATAGAGCCCTGCCCGCCTAGGATTCCGCCCGGTCAAAGAGGAGTGCCTTCCACCCGGCCATGGAGAAAATGGTCTGTTCGAGCATTAACCTCCGGCGCTCAGCTGGCGCAATGCGCTCCTTCACCATGATGCCGACGAGCTTGATGCTACTCTCGCACTGCAACCGTACGAAGGCTTCAGAGATATCGACCTTCGCATCGGGGAACTTCTCCTTTAGCAGCTCCAGGAACTCGAAGCTCAAGTCCACCTGCACCTGCACGAAGCGCTCGATGTAGTTTTCATGGCGGCTACCCTTCGAGCTGAACATTAGCAGCTCTAGCTCATCGGCGTACTCGTCAACAACCTTGTTGATTTCCTGCGCAAGCGTCAGGTTGATGTCGTGGAAGGCCTCCAGGCTTACACGGTGATCCAGGTTATGTTGGCGGTTGAGGTGGTCGATGGCGTGGAGAATGGGCGATACCACCTCGTCGAATATGGCATCCTTCGACTCGTAGTACGTGTAGAGATTGCCCAGCGAGGTGTGGCATTCCTGCGCAAGCATGCGCATTGTCACCCCGCTGTATCCATGCTGGATGAAGAGCGCAGTGGCGCACTGTATAATAGTCGAGCGTATGTCTACCTTCTTTCTTCCCATGCTTTCCTAAGCGCAAAGGTAGGCTTTTTGTGCTAGAGGTTTCTCCCCAAAATTGGCTATTTTTCGCTTCGCCATTTCGTGCGCTTGTACACTCTTTGATTTTCGTCTACATTTGTAGCCTGTAGTATATAGTATTATGCGCTTGAGATGCAGATGTTGGCATGCCTTTCATCCGGTTTTGATACTCGGGAAGCCCGACCGCCAGGTCGGGCTTTTTTTATGAACAAATCCTAGAACCGTTCACTATCATCTAAAATAACAGGAGGATTGCTTATGGGTGTATATGCTAAGTTGAGGGGCTATGTAGGAGCCAAGGCCCACCTGGCCTGGGTGGGGCTACTGCTGGCTTTGCTCTCTGGGGTTATTGTACTCCGGGGCTTCTGGGCCATCTATCGGGTGCTACTTGCCCTACTAGAGTCGGGGGATATGGAGCATGCATGGCGTGCGGCAATCTACGCCGTGAGCCTGCTGGCTACGGGAGCTGTCGTATATTTCCTTGCCGTATACCTTACCCACAAGATGGCCTTCTCGCTAGAAAGTGGCCTCCGCCGCAAGGGGATAGATGGGTTGGGTAGGGCGAGCTTCCGTTTTCATGAGCTCCATGCCAGCGGGGTGGTGCGTAAGACCATAGATGACAATGCCTCCTTGACCCATAGCGCAGTGGCCCACCTCATCCCTGATGCGGGGAGAGCGGCAGCCATGCTTATAGGCTCGCTGGTCTTCAGCTTCATACTGGACTGGCGCATTGGGCTCATTGTCCTGCTGATTACCATCATCGCCGTGCTCTGCTTTATGGGGATGATGGGAGGCGGTGAGTTCATCAAGCTCTACTATAAGTCTTTGGAGCGCCTCAGCGGTGAGTCGGTAGAGTATGTGCGGGGTATGCAGGTTGTGAAGATATTTGGCGCGGACGTCCGCTCATTCCGCGCCATGCATGATGCTATCCATGACTACGCCAATATGGCTCTTGCGTATAGCAATCGGGGTAAGTTGTACTTCGTGCCCTACCAGTGGTTCTTCCTTTTCGCCATGGGGATAGTTGTGCCATTGGCCTCCCTCGTGCCGACAATCGCGGGTACGCCCCAGCACTTGTCCGTTTTGCTAGTGATGGTCTTCTTTATTCTTGGGGCGACTTTCACTGCTATCAACTCGGTGATGTATAGCTTCCAGTACGTTTCCCAGGCCAACTACTCCATCGGCCATCTCGAGAAGCTCTACGGCGAGATGGAGGCTGAGGCCTTGACCTACGGCACCGTCGAGCAGATGGAGGGGCATGATATCGTCTTTCGCAATGTGGGCTTTGCCTACAGGGATAAGCGCGTGCTAGATGGCTTTAACCTTGAGCTAGAGCAGGGGAAGATGTACGCGCTCGTTGGCCCATCTGGCTCGGGTAAGTCCACCATTGCGAAGCTCCTTTCTGGCTTCTATGCCTTGGATGAAGGTGAGATACTCCTTGGTGGTAATCCGATAACATCCTACTCCAAGTCGGCCATAGCGCGTAGCATCGCCTTCGTCTTTCAGGATAGTAAGCTCTTCAAGCGTAGCATATACGAGAACGTAGCCCTTGCCCGTCGCGATGCCACCCATAGGGAGGTCATGGAGGCGATGCATCTAGCGGGTTGCGATAGCATCCTTGAGAAATTTCCCGAACGGGAGAATACGCTAATTGGCAGCAAGGGGGTATACGTCAGCGGCGGGGAGAAGCAGCGGATAGCTATTGCCCGAGCAATCCTGAAGGATAGTAGGATTGTGGTCATGGACGAGGCCAGCGCAGCCATAGACCCCGATAATGAGTATGAGCTGCAGCGCGCCTTCCGCAACCTCATGCAGGGGCGTACGGTGGTTATGATAGCCCATCGGCTTTCGAGTATACGCAATGCGGATGCCATCCTCTACCTAGAGCAGGGGCAAGTCGTGGAGCGGGGGACGCATGCCGAGCTTATGGCTGGCGATACACGCTACCGTCGCCTAGAGGAAATGTATAACCGGGCTAACGAATGGAGGGTTGCCTAATGGATAAGTTCTTTCAGCGCAAATACGCACTAACGGCAGAGGGGGGCAAAGGGCTACGCCGTTCCACGCTCTTCTCCTTCTTGATGTATATCCTGGACATGGTGCCAGTCATGATACTCGCCTGGTTTCTCCAGGGCCTTTTGCTTACGGGGCTCTCCCCCTGGTGGCACTACGGCTTGGCCTCCCTGGCCGTGGGGGTATTTATGTACTATATCCTCAATCTGGAGTACGATGCCATGTTCTCGGCAACCTACAAGGAGTCCGCCCGCCTACGTACCGACCTGTGCGAGATACTCGCTCGCCTCCCCCTCTCGTACTTCTCGAAGCACAACCTCTCGGACCTCTCGCAGACCATCATGGCCGACGTGGAGGACATAGAGCATCAGATGAGCCACGCCATGCCCAAGCTCTACGCCTTCATCCTCTTTGCCCCCATCATGGCCTGCATGCTCCTGATCGGCTCCCTCCCCCTCGGACTAGCAGTAGTACTTCCTGTATCTCTGAGTTTTATCCTACTCGTTCTCTCTGTGAAGACGCAGATCAGGGGGAATGAAAAGATATTCCGCCTACTGCGCGAGAATTCCGAGGCCTTCCAGGAGAGCATAGAGCTACACCAGGAGATACAGAGCTTTGACATGCAGGAGGAGACGGAGCAGAACCTCTATGAGCGTATCGCCGCGAGGGAGAAGCTCGTAGCCCGTGAGAATACTAAGGCGGTCCTCATCTATGGAGGGGCTACGCTTGTCGGCTACCTTACAATCCCCGCCCTGCTCATAGTCGGCATTGCGCTTATACGCCAGGGGACAATCAACGTCTTCTACCTCATGATGTACCTCATTGCCGGCATTAAGGTCAAGGATATTGCTGATATGATAGTAGAGCAGGTTATGGCTGTCCTTTACGTTAAGCCCAAGGTGGACACCATCCGGGGCATACGCGAGAGCGAAGTGCAGGAGGGCCAAAACGTCGAGCTATCCAACTTTGACATCAGCCTAGATCGCACGGCCTTCTCCTATGATGGGGAGAACCAGGTACTCGCCGATACGACCTTTACGGCCAAGCAGGGCGAGGTAACTGCGCTCGTCGGGGCAAGCGGATGTGGCAAAACGAGCATCCTGCGCCTTGTTTCCCGTCTATACGATGCAACCGGGGGGAAGATATCCGTCGGCCAGCACGACATTAGCACCATCAGCACCGATTCCCTTTTCAGCCGGGTAAGCATCGTCTTTCAGGACGTAACCCTATTCAACACCAGCGTCATGGAGAATATCCGTATCGGTCGTCCAGAGGCCACCGATACGGAGGTTATCCGTGCGGCCGAGATGGCCCAGTGCGCCGACTTTGTAGATCGACTCCCAGATGGCTACCAAACCGCTATCGGCGAGAACGGTGCGGAGCTAAGCGGTGGGGAGCGACAGCGCCTCTCTATAGCCAGGGCCTTCCTGAAGGACGCCCCCATCCTCCTGCTCGATGAGATAGCCGCATCCCTCGATGTCGACAACGAGGAGAAGATACAGAAGAGCCTCAACAGCCTCGTCAAGGGCAAGACGGTCATCATCATTTCTCACCGCCTCAAGAGTATAGAGGGGGTTGACCATATCGTTGTGATGGGCAAGGGTAGGGTAGAGGCCCAGGGCAAGCACGAAGAGCTGCTGTCCACATCGCCCACCTATACAAATCTCATGGAGAAGACCCGTATGGCAGAGGAGTTCGTCTACTAATCCTCCCCATTCGGCGCATTGGGTAGCTGGCCCCGTAGGCATAGCGGCTCGCCACATGCCTAGGATTCGATATGCCCGTAGTCTGGCGCATTGGGTAGCTGGCCCCGTAGGCATAGCGGCTCGCCGCATGCCTAGGATTCGATATGCCCGTAGTCTGGCGCATTGGTTAGCGGGGCCCGTAGGCATAGCGGCTCGCCGCATGCCTAGGATTCGATATGCCCGCGGTCTGGCGCATTGGGTAGCTGGCCCCGTAGGCATAGCGGCTCGCCGCATGCCTACGGATAGCGAATAGCGATAAACCGAATTGAAAACAGTAGGGGGTGCTCCCGCATTGGCAGGAGCACCCCCTATATATCCGTATTCGGGGCATCCCCCTACTCGTACAGGCCCGGGCGCATCCCCTTATGCGTATCCCGGATGAGCTCTTCGCACCGCTTGCAAACCTCCTGTGCCCCTAGACGTTCAACCTCTTCTACCGCTATTGCCTCGTGGATGACCACCTTTACGTGCACCCGCCTAGTGGGGTAGCGGAACTTTGGGAGCATCTCCGCTGACCCCGCTATCGTTACCGGTACCACCGGCACTCCACCCTTTTCCGCAATGCTAAATGCCCCTCCTTTGAAGCGATCCACCGTTGCGATCTTCCCCCGCGTACCCTCTGGGAATATCATCACTGGAACCCCTTTGCCCAGCCACTTCAGGCAATCATTTATCATGCGGACTGCATCCGCACGGGAAGCACGATCTATACCGATGTGCCCCCCCATGGAAAGCATCCAGCCGATTATAGGCATGCGGAATAGCTCACGCTTAGCCACCCATTTGAAGTGGTGGCTAAGCATGAAGAGTACGATGATGTCCATCAGCGACTGGTGGTTAGAAACCATTACGAAGGCCCCCTCCGGCAGGTGCTCCTTCCCCTCCACCTCCATCCGCCATATCGGGTTGATGCGGAAGAAAAAGCTAGACCACCCGCTCAGGAAGTAGTGGAAAAACCTGCGGCCCGGGTCGAACGGAACGGTCAGTATCCATACGAAGGGCGACATCACCGTGAAGCAGAAGTAAATCAGTACCGTGGTGATGTAGAAGTAGGCGTTGCCCAGTAGCTGTACGAGCCATCTCATGCCGAGCGACCTTTCTCCCGCTTGAGCGCCTGACGCTTTGTCCAGACTAGGACATCGAAAAAAGCCAAAACTAGTAGCCAGAAGACCCAGGCCATGCCCACACGAAATGCTAGGCTATGCGCCCTCTTCGGCTCACCGAAGGGGGATAGAATATGGAAAGCCTCCTTGTTCTCCAGAAGGGTCTCCAGCTCCAGGTTCTCCCTTCGGAGCTTCATTAGCGTACTTAGGTAGGCATCGCTCGCCGGCTTCTGCGTTGTTCGCATCCCCCCATCTCGCCCTTCAGCGAATACGCTAGCTCCTTCGCTTTTGCGCAGCAGCTCTTCCGTTACCGTAATGAGCTTATCATTGTCGGCGATTGTGCGCTGGCTCGTCTTCTTCACTCGCTCCATCTTTTGCTGGAGGAACGGGTCGCTCGCAACGCGCTTTTCGAGCCATTGCGTATACTCCGCCCCATCCCGCTTTGTCTTGGTGAAGAGCTTTATGATCGCATAGTCCTTAGCCTCGCTGCCGTAGGCCACCGTATCGCTAACCGGCTCGTGGCGCAGACCTATGATATCATAGGCTAGCCCCCCCTGCTGCTCATCCAGGTCGCTGGCTATCCCCTCGATTAGCGAGTGCACATCGGCAGGCCGCACCAGGGTATTATGCATCGAGATGGTCATCTCGTACTCCAGCGTAGACCGGCTGTGCCAGGCGTAGCCGGAGAGTGCCGCCAGTATAGCAGTGCCTACAATGAACCAGCGCCTCTTGTAGAGGTGAATCAGTGCCGTCGTAGTGAAGCTGCCCACGCCCCGAAAGAAGGACATCATTATCTCGTAGTCCGTCGGGCCACGCTGACTCTGATATCCCTCCATATCAACCTTGGGTATCTGTTCCATTAGCAAGTAGTGCTGAAGAAAAAAGAAGCAACACCGGGTATCCAAACGAGATAGCCCAGTGTTGCTACGCATTATTGGCTCGCTCGCTTAGTAGACCTTAGAGTTTAGCTCCCCCTTCAGGGCTAGAAGGGCCACGCCTGCCAGCGCACCCATCTCGTCCTCACCCGGGTACGCCTCTACGGGGGCAATGAAGCCTACGTGCTCCTCCATGTATACCTTTACCTGTGGGTTGTAGGCTATGCCACCCGTCACCAGGATAGCATCAACCTTACCCTCTAGGGTGGCGGCCATTGCACCAATTGACTTGGCCACGTTGTAGAACATCGCCTCCTGCACCAGCTCCGCCTTCTTGTCGCCAGCTTTCGCCTCCTGCTCCAGGCGGTAGGCATCGTTGTAGCCCATCAGCCCAACCAGACCACCCTGGCCCGCCAGCATCTTCTTGACCTCAGCCTTCGTGTACTTCCCGCTGAAGCAAAGGTCTAGCATCCCACCGGTCGGGATACCACCCGCACGCTCGGGCGAGAACGGACCATCACCGTAGAGGGCATCGTTCACATCCACCACGCGCCCCTTCTTATGCGCACCAACGGAGATACCACCACCCAGGTGCGCTATAATCAGGTTTAGCTCCTCGTACTTCTTACCCAGCTTCTGCGCATGCTGACGGCCAATCGCCTTCTGGTTCAGCGCATGGAAGATGGACTGGCGGCGAATCTCAGCGATACCAGTAATCTTGGCCACCTCATCCATCTCATCAACCACCACGGGGTCAGCGATGAAGGCCTTCGCGCCAGGAATACCCGCAGCCATGCTATCCGCGAT
The DNA here is from genome assembly GCA_002748015.1 of Bacteroidota bacterium. Lineage (GTDB taxonomy): Bacteria > Bacteroidota > Bacteroidia > Bacteroidales > CAJPTX01 > Bacteroides_D. Next base: position 8,605 of record PDRH01000138.1, read on the forward strand.
GATGGCCCCCAGGTTCGAGGCATGCTGCATGCAGCTCGGATCCCGCAGATCCGCCTTCATCTTGTCGTTCACCTCGTACACCCCAGACTCTATCGGGCGCAGCAGACCACCACGGCCAATAACAGCCTGCAGCGACTCTAGGGCTACCCCCTCCTCCTTCAGGGCATCCACAATCAGATCCCGGCGGAACTCGAACTGGTCAATGATGCTCTTATACTTCTCTATCTCAGCAGTCTCGTGGCGTATCGTCTTGATGAACAGCTGCTTCTCGTCCTCAAAAACCGCAATCTTCGTCGAGGTTGACCCCGGGTTTATCGCTAGTATCCTATGCATTATCCGTATCCTTATCGTTACTACTTACCTTACTTGGCCGCATTCGCCGCCAGCGCTATCGAGTAGAGCTTCGACTGAACGCTATCCCCGCGCGAAGCAAGGATGCACGGCACCTTAGCACCCATAACCATAGCACCCAGCTCGGCGCCCGCAAACTTCGTGCAGGTCTTGAAGAACACATTCCCGCTCTCTATATTCGGGAACACAAGGCAGTCTGCATCGCCCACCACCGGGTTGGAGAGCTTCTTTATCTCTGCCGACTCCTTATCAACAGCTACGTCCAGCGCCAGCGGACCATCAATCAGCGCACCACCGCCAATCTGCCCACGCTCAGCCATCTTGGCTATAAGCGCCGCATCAACGCACGCCTGCATGCCCACCGACATCTGCTCCGTTGCCGCCAGCAGCGCCACCTTGGGCTGCTCGATCCCCAGCGACTTGGCCACTGCTATCTCGTAGTTCATGATGGCCATCTTCTGCTTCATGTCCGGCTGCGGGATAATCGCCACATCGCCGATTACCAGCAGCTTGTGGTACGTCGGCACCTCCATCACGGTAACGTGCGACAGAACCGCCTTCGGGGGAAGCAGGCCCTTCTCCTTATTCAGAATCCCCCGCATGTACTTATCCGTCGTCACAAGGCCCTTCATCAGCAGCTGCCCACGACCCTCGTGGATTAGCTCTATCGCCTTGGCCACTGCCTTCACATCCACGTCCTCCTGCACAATCTCAAAGATGCTCGGGTCGATCTTCTCCTCCTTGCATACTGCCTCTATCGTGGCCTTATCCCCCACTAGGGTCGCATCGATGATGCCCAGCTCCACGGCCTTTGCCGCCGCACCTATCGTATGCGAGTCGTTGGCATACGCCGCAATCATCCGACGCTTCGGCTTCGAGCGAAGCAGGTCAAATATCTCTTCTAGTTTCTGAAGTGCCATTGTCCTATTTATCTTGATGTACTAAAAAAATCCTATCTTACTAGAGGGAGCTTGCCACACGCACCGTATCCTGCGCTATCACCAGCTCCTCATTTGTCGGTACTACTAGCACCGGAATGGACGAGTCTGCTGCGCTAATCGCCCCTTCTACGGAGTGGTTGCCATCGTTGGCCACCCTATCCAGGCGGATGCCGAGATACCCGAAGTTCTCGACCACCATCTCCCGGACCATAGAGGAGTTCTCACCGATCCCCCCCGTGAATACCAGCCCATCCAGCCCCTGCAGCACGGCAATGTACTGGCCAATGAATTTGCATATCCGGTAGGTAAACAGCTCCACCGCAGCCCTGGGCCAACGATCGCCGTGAATCGCCGCCTCAGAGCAGTCACGCATGTCGTTTGACCGTCCAGAAACCCCCAGCAGCCCGCTCTGCTTGTTTATCAAATCATTCATACCCTGCAAATCCAGACCCTCACGCTCCGCGATGAATAGCAACGTGGAGGGGTCTAGCTCCCCAGAACGCGTACCCATCATCAGACCATCTACCGGCGTGAACCCCATCGAGGTCTCCACCGATTCGCCGCCACGAACCGCCGCCATCGATGCACCATTCCCCAGGTGGCAGGTTATCAGCTTCAGCTCTTCCAGCGGACGCCCCAGCACCTTGGCCGCTCGCTCCGCTACGTAGCGATGGGAAGTCCCATGGAAACCGTACTTGCGAATTCGGTACTTCGTGTAGTACTCGTTCGGCAGCGCATAGAGGTAGGCGCGCTCGGGTAGCGTCTGGTGGAATGCCGTATCGAAAACAGCAACCTGCGGCACCTTCGGAAGCAAAGCCTCCATCGCCGACACGCCCATCAGGTTCGCCGGGTTATGTAGCGGCGCCAAATCGTTGCAGGCCTCTATCTTCGCCTTCGACTCCGGCGTTATGAGCGTCGCATCCCGGAAGAACTCACCCCCATGAACCACACGATGCCCGACCGCAACCAGTTCGTCCAGCGACTCAAGAACGCCACCATCCCCCGCCACGATGCATTGCAGAATACGCTCGACACCCTCGGTGTGAGTCGGGAAGGACTCCTGAATCTCAACCTTGCGCCCATCACGAACCGACTCATGCTTCAGCACCGAATCGGAAGCCCCTATCCGTTCGGCCAGACCCTTGCATAGCAGCTGGGGCGTATCGCCCATATCCAGCACCTGGTACTTAATAGAAGAACTCCCGCAATTCAGAACCAAAACTTTCATACTCAAAATCTATGTTTAGCGCACACTCGTGCAACGCAAAGATAGTCTTTTTTACCGAATCGGGGGCTATCCTAGTGCCGTTAGGCCTGGCGTGTGAACCATTGTCTAGCCCCCATTCGGCGCAATGGGTCGCGGGGGCCGTAGGCATAGCGGCTCGCCGCATGCCAAGAAAGGCGGATAGCGATAAGCCTAATTGTCCAACTTGCTCGACATCAATGCCCGCAATCTGGCGCAATGGGTCGCGGGCCCGTAGGCATAGCAGCTCGCCGCATGCCTATGAAAAAGGGGAGGGCGCATCCAGCGACCTCCCCCCTCGTATTCCTACCGTTGCCAGCCTAGCGCTTCACAACTCGTACCGCCCTACCGTTCACCAGGAGTAGGTATACACCCCGCTCCAGAGAACCCATATCCAGGGCCTCGCCCTCCTCCAGGACCACATGTAGTAGCTCCTTGCCCAGAAGGCTGTAGACTAACACTACGCTCCGTTCTGCCAGACCCTCTACATGCACCAGCCCGCTAGTCGGGTTCGGCCACACCCTAAGGGCGACAGCCTGACCCTTCTCTACCGGAGTGCCACCTAGGTCGCTCAGGTGGAAACCCTGCTGCCGACTGAGTACCACAGGACCGCTCCCATCAACGTACCAGACACCCCCCTTCAGCGTGGCACCAGAGATCTCGCTTATCAGCGGCTTACCATCAGCATCTACAGGCACCCGGATCTCGGTGCCTACGGCCAGGATAGTGCCATTGTTCAGAACATTACCCGCAGCATCCGTTACCGCAATGCCTGCCGGGTTCTCGCAACGTGCACCAGCCTTCACGGCCACCTCGCCGTCCAGCTCGTACGTACCCGCACCGTGCTCATCCACATCAACCGGCTTCGCACCGCTAACCACCACGTACTGCCCTTCCTCAGCAGGCTGGATGTATAGCACCAGCGGCTTCTTCTGCTTCTCGTCGGGCGACACCTTGGCCCCGTCCGCATCCACCTCGGTAACCAGAGCCACCGTCTCATCGTAGTCCACGGTATATCCAGGAACGCTGACCGCTACAGAGCCAGACCCATCCGGACGTACTTTGCCGTCGGCATCGGTCTTAACCCCCGTCAGCACCACATCGTTCCCCTCGCTGTCCGTAGCATCTGCCTCGATCACTGCATCCTTAGATATCAGGACAGTACCATCATCCTTCGTTATAGCCACACCATCAACGGCAACTGCCACATCCGTTGGATTGCTGAACGGAATACCCACGCTAACCTTCACGTCGCAGGGATTACCCTTGGCATCAACCCCCGTCAGCCTGTACTTACCCGAACCATCGTCCGACGTACCTAGGTACTCAGCACCCGCTACGGCTACATGCTGACCTGCCTCCACCGGCGAAACGAAGATGAAGGACCCCACCGCTTGCTTCTTACCATTCGGCACAACCTTTGCTGGGTCGCCTGCATCGCCCGCCGCATTCGGCTTCAGTACGCTGGCCTTCGTCTCATCGTAGCTAACCATTAGCCCAGCCACGCTAATTACCGGGTCGCCAGCCTGGTCCACTACCCACTCGGTAGTATTTGTCCCTGGATCTTCCGCCCCCTTCGTCGCATTCAGTACGGCCACTACATTGCCCTCCGAATCCTTCGAGTCGACTATCAGCTTCGCCCCCTCAGGTACGATGTCCCCATCCTCTACCGTCTTCCCCTTCCACGTAGCAGATACGCCATTGGGATTGCTCACAGCACGTCCGCTCTTTACCACAACATTGGCATCTTCCACTGTGTATGTACCATTACCCGTCTTCTTGTCGTAGCTCGTAGCATCAAGCGTAGCACCTTCTACGTATACCTTCCCATCATCCTTGGCTTTCACCGTCAGCTTCATCCCCTTCTTCCGCCAATCCCCCGTGTGCACTTCATTGCTATCGCTATCTACTATGGTTGCCAGAGTCTCGTCAAACAGTACCTGGAACATATCGTTCACCGTAACCACCTTCACCATCCCCTCCGTATCGTTCACCACCCAGCTATACGTATCATCCCCGTTCTTCGTGGTGGACTTGGTCGCACCGATTACCTTCACCAGCTTACCGTCCACCGACTCCGGCAAGCGAATCTCAGTACCTAGAGGCAACGGCGTATCCGTCTCTATCTCCTTCGTGCCGTCCGCATTCAGAACCGTCGCTGTCGTCTCGTTCTGCAGCGGATAGCCCACTGTGATGCTCATGTCCTCATCCTGTACCTCGTAGTTGCCGTTGGCAAGCAGCTTCCCGCCAGTAACGATAGGCACCATGCCTGCTGGTTTTGCGCTTACCGTAAGCTCAGTCCCTACGGGCTTCGTATCCCCGCTCGTAAGCGTTGCCGTGCCGTCCATCACGCTAACCTCCGTATCAGCAAAGGTAATGGGGCGTTCCTTGATGGAGACCTTCACGACCTCTGTACCAATCACCTCCCAGACACCATTCGCATCCGGGCCGTTCGCACCGCTTACTGCTACTGGATGCCCATTGGTATCCGTCGCTGGTATCTTTATCTTATCTCCCGCGCAGAGTATGCTCCCATTTTCCACCGTTTCGCTACCGTCAGCGGTTTCTATAGTGGCATCCGTGCTGTTCGTAAGCTTCCAGCCCACTTTCACCTCCACATCGCCGCTCCCGTCCATCACGTACGTCCCCGTACCGTCGGCCTTGGGCGTGGTGCCGCCCTTGGGCTCCGCGCCGCTGACCCTCAGCCCCTGTCCGTCC
>PDRH01000139.1 GCA_002748015.1 Bacteroidota bacterium
CCTGTCCATATCGTCCCACTTCATAGCGTCTGCTCCTTTAGCTGCCCATCGCACGCCTCCAGCAGCCTGCCCTCCCCGGCGCGATGCCTGAAGAGGGGGCGGATGCGCGAGGGGTCGGTGTCCGTGATGAATACCTGCCCGAAATGCTCGCCGGAGAATACCTCGGCCAGCCAGCTCACCCGCTGGGAATCGAGCTTGTCGAAGAGGTCGTCTAGCAGGAGGATGGGGGCATAGCCGAGCCGTTCGCGCAGGAGGTGGTACTGTGCTAAACGCAGGGCAACGATAAAGGTTTTCTGCTGCCCCTGGGACCCCATGTTGCGGAGGGCATGGCTATTGAGCTCAAAGCGGATGTTGTCCCGATGTACGCCTACGGTGGTATACATGCGCTGGAGGTCCTTGGGGCGCGCCTCGTGGAGCTTGGAGAGGAGGTCGCCGTCGCTGAGGGCGGAGAGGTAGGTGATGCTGGCCCTCTCGCTGGCGGGGGAGAGGCGTGCGTAGTAGTCGCTAAGGAGGGGGGAGAGGGCCTGGCAAGCCGCCAGACGCGCCTGGTAGACGGGGATGGCAGTCTGGGCGAGCTGCATGTCGTAGACCTCGAGGAGGGAGAGGTCGTGCGACGGGGTGCGCAGGAGGGTATTCCGCTGGGAGAGTATCTTCTCGTAGGCGGCGAGCTGCTGGATGTAAACAGGGTCGAACTGCGCAATGAACGCATTGAGAAACCTACGGCGGAGATCCCCCCCATCCCATACTAGCTCCACATCATGGGGATAGATGGCCAGGAGGGGTATACGCCCGATGTGGTCGGAGAGACGGGCGCAGGGCTGGTCGTCGTAGCGGAGGGTCTTGCCCTGGTTGCGCTTTATGCCGAGGCTGACGGTGGCCGTCTGGCCAGCGGGGTCAGTATACTTGCCATGCAGGGCGAAGCCGTCCTCCCCGTGGCGTATGGCCGAGGCGTCCGGCACGCGGGTGGGGGCCTTGCACATGCTGAGCATGTAGAGCATATCGAGGACGTTGGTCTTGCCCTGCCCGTTGGTGCCGACGATGGCATTGAGGCCGGGGTGGAAGCTGACCTCTAGGAGCTTGTAGGAGCGGAAGGCGAGAGCCTGCAGCTCTCGGATGCTGATTGCGGGGGACACGGCGAGAGCTAGGATTTATTGGGCTGGTTGCGCTTGGCCTGCAGCTCGAACATGAGGTCGCGGTAGCGTGCGGCGGCGCGGTAGTCCTTTTCCTTGGCGGCCTCCTTCATCTTCTGCTCCACCTGGGCGATGGTCTGCTCGAGATCCTGGCCGGTGTCGTAGGGCATGTCCGGCTCGGCGGCGAGCGATACGTCCGGCTGGGCCTCCCCGTGGTCGTACATGATGTCGTCCACGGCGCTACCCTGGAGGAGGGACTGGCGCTGCTTCTTGACTATCTGCTGGGGGACTACGCCGTGCTGCTCGTTGAACAGCATCTGCTTCTCCCTGCGACGGGTGGTCTCGTCGATGGTGAGGCGCATGGAGTCGGTGATTTTATCTGCATACATGATTACCAGACCGTTGACGTTACGGGCCGCACGCCCGGCCGTCTGGGTGAGGGAGCGTGCAGAGCGAAGGAAGCCCTCCTTGTCGGCGTCGAGAATGGCGACGAGGGAGACCTCGGGGAGGTCAAGCCCCTCGCGAAGGAGGTTAACGCCTATGAGGACGTGGAAGTCGCCCTTGCGCAGGCCGTCGAGGATAGTGACGCGCTCGAGGGTGTCGACATCCGAATGTATGTAGCGACACTTCACCCCCACACCGAGGAGGAACTCGCTGAGGTGCTCGGCCATCTTCTTGGTGAGGGTAGTTACCAGCACGCGCTCCTCGCGCTCTATGCGCTGGTGTATCTCCCCGAGGAGGTCGTCTATCTGCCCCTCGATGGGGCGTACATCAATGATGGGGTCGAGGACACCGGTGGGGCGTATGATCTGCTCGACGATGGTGCCGTGGCTCTGCTCCAGCTCATAGTCGGCCGGGGTGGCGCTGATGAAGAGGATCTGGCCGTGGAGCTGCTCGAACTCCTCGAACTTGAGGGGGCGGTTATCGAGTGCTGATGGTAGGCGGAAGCCGTACTCCACGAGGTTGAGCTTGCGGGAGTGGTCGCCGCCGTACATGGCCCGGATCTGGGGTATGGTTACGTGGCTCTCGTCTACTACCATGACGAAGTCGTCGGGGAAGTAGTCCAGGAGGCAGAAGGGGCGTGAGCCAGGAGCGCGACCATCGAAGTAGCGGGAGTAGTTCTCTATGCCCTGGCAGTAGCCGAGTTCGCGCATCATCTCCATGTCGTACTCCACGCGCTGGAGTAGGCGCTGGGCCTCCACCTTCTTGCCAATGCTCTCGAAGTAGTCAACCTGCTTGACGAGGTCGTCCTGTATGGCGACGATGGCACGGTTGAGCCGCTCCTTGGTGGTTACGAATATGCTGGCGGGGTATATGACGGCCTCCTGGAGGTCCTCCTGCATGCGGTGGGTTATGGGGTCAAAAGTCTGTATGCGCTCTATCTCGTCGCCCCAGAAGATGATGCGGTAGGCGTAGTCCCCGTAGGCGACAGCGATGTCGACCGTGTCGCCCTTTACGCGGAAGTTTCCCCTTTCGAGGCTAATCTCGTTGCGCTGGTAGAGGCCTTCCACTAGGCGACGGAGGAGGTAGTCCATGGCGATGGTCTGCCCCACCCTTAGCTCTACGGTGTTGGCGTGGAAGTCCTCGGGGTTCCCTATGCCGTACATGCATGACACGGAGCTGACTACTATAACATCTCGTCTGCCCGCCAGGAGTGCCGAAGTGGTGCTAAGACGGAGCTTCTCGAGGTCCTGATTGATGGCCAGGTCCTTCTCTATGTAGGTGTCGGTGTTGGGTATGTAGGCCTCGGGCTGATAGTAGTCGTAGTAGGATACGAAGTACTCCACGCGGTTGTCGGGGAAGAACTCCTTGAACTCGGAGTAGAGCTGTGCAGCGAGGGTCTTGTTGTGGCTCAGCACAAGGGTTGGGCGATTGAGCTGCTGAAGGACGTTGGCGGCGGTGAAGGTCTTACCGGAGCCGGTTACTCCGAGCAGGGTTTGGGCGCGCTCCCCGCGTGTAAATTCCTCTACGAGCTGGCGTATAGCCTCGGGCTGGTCGCCCATGGGGCTAAAGGGTGCTACGAGTTTCAGATGCTCCATATTGGGTACAAAGGTACTAAATATGGGGGGAACTGAGGGAAGGCGTTGGCCATGTCTTGGATAATAGGGAATTTCGCGCCAACTTAAAGGTGTGGCTGCTATGGAAGAGCTATTTGCCAACCCCTGGTTCACGTACCTGGGGATGCCGGTGCTGATTTTCCTTTCGAGGATAGTGGATGTGTCGATTGGCACAGTTCGTATAGTTTTCGTGGCGCGTGGCGACAAGCTGGTGGCGCCCATTCTGGGCTTCTTCGAGGTGTTCATATGGATTCTGGCGATAGGGCAGATTATGGAGCACGCGAACAACCTGGCCTGCTACGGGGGCTACGCCGCAGGCTTCGCCATGGGCAACTACATCGGGCTGCGGCTGGAGGAGTACGTGGCGGTGGGGCATCAGGTGGTGCGGGTGATTACGCGGGATCACGGTAAAGAGGTAGTGCAGGCACTCTCGGCCGGGGGCTTCGGGGCGACGATAGTGGATGGTGAGGGGGCAAAGGGAAAGGTGCAGCTGATCTACTGCGTGGTGAACCGGAAGAAGCTGCCGCAGGTGCTAGAGATTATCCACGGGGTAGACCCGAAGATTTTCTATTCCATAGAGGACGTGCGGAAGGCGAACTCTGGGGTCTTCCCGGCCGTTCCGGCCAAGCGTCGTAGACTGCATAGGCGGCGGGTGGCGAAGTAGGGGGGGTAGATTTTAGACCCTACTTCGGTTTATACCTATCCTCCATTCTAGACATGCGGCGATTGGCGGGATAGCTAGGGCGTTGGCGCTGCTGAGCGAGGCGAAAGGTTGCTATGCCTACGGGCAAGCAGCCCCCTATGCGCCGAATGGGGGGCATTTACCTCAGGCAAGTAGCGCTTAGCGACTACTGGAGGGCTAATACAGCGGGGCTAAATACAGCGACGGGACGAGGTACAAAAAAGGGGGCCAGCTGGCCCCCCCCTAAACACTTGCTATACCTAAAGCTAGTCCTTCTTAAGCAGGTCTCGAATTTCCGTCAACAAGAGTTCCTCCTTGCTCGGGGCCGGTGGAGCGGCTGGTGCGGCCTCCTCCTTTTTCTTCATGGCTATCATAGCCTTTACCACCATGAATATGGCGAGGGCGATGATGATGAAGTCGAGGAGAGTCTGTATGAAGTTACCGTAGGTCATGGTAATGGCCGGGGTGATGACCTCCTGCGTTTCGGGGTCAAGTACGGCCTCCTGCAGCACCCATCCTAGGGTCTTGAAATCCACGCCGCCCATGAGTATACCGATGGGGGGCATGAGTATGTCCTTGACGAAGGATGAAACTATCTTGCCAAAGGCCGCACCGATTACGATGCCGACAGCCATGTCTACGATGTTGCCCCGCATGGCGAAGGCCTTAAAGTCTTTCAGGAATCCCATTGATGTTCGTTTAATCCGCTTATTAGCACTTATGTTCGTATCCTTGTTAAACGGCTAGGCGGTGTTTTTGTTCTAAATAAGACTCTATGGGTCGTTAATCTAGAAATCAAAGTAGATGAACGGGTGCATGCCGAGACTCTGTACCTTGAGCAGTATGAGCGCAACGAGTACAGCTAATGCAAAGCGGAGAAATACTGGCGATGAGATGAATGCGCCACGCGCCTGCTCGTGCCAACGGGATGGTAGCCAGTGGAATAGAAAGCCCAGAGCGATTAGGGATATGGGAAGAGTATAGGCCATGAGCAGCTGACCGAGGATTTCTGGATGGAAGCTGCCGAATATCTGTGCAAAGACCTGTAGGGATGTGGTGAGGTCCTGCGCACGGAAGAAGATCCAGAGGGCAACAACTATATGGAATGTTATGGCCGCCCTAACGAAGCGGAAAGTCTTGCTCTCGAGGATATGACCAGGTAGCTTGGTTAGCAGCTTACCCAGAACGAGTCCTAGGCCGTGGAATGCACCCCAAAGGATGAAATTCCAGGATGCGCCATGCCATAGGCCCCCGAGGAGCATGGTGGCAAAGAGGCTGAAGAACATAACCCACATACCGTGACGATTCCCCCCGAGAGGGATGTAGAGATAGTCACGTAGCCAGGTCGATAGGGAGATGTGCCAACGCCTCCAGAAGTCGGAGAGGGAGCTGGCCTTGTAGGGGAAGTTGAAGTTAACGGTGAGGCGGAAGCCGAGGAGCAACGCTACGCCTATGGCGATATCGGTATAGCCAGAGAAGTCGCAGTATATCTGCATAGCATACCCATAGGAAGCCATGAGGTTCTCCAGGCCGGTGTAGCTGGCAGGGCTAGAGAAAACCCTATCCACGAGGTTGAGCGCGATGTAGTCTGAGAAGACGTTCTTCTTGAGTAGACCGGTGAGGATAAGGAATAGGGCATAGGCCGCCTCGCGCTTGGTTAGATGGAAGGGGCGCGCTATCTGCGGGATAAAGTCCTTGGCTCTAACGATAGGCCCAGCAACTAGCTGGGGAAAGAAGGCGAGGTAGAAGGCGAAGTCCGCTATGCTCTTGAGGGGGGGGATCTCCCTACGATACACATCCACCACGTAGGAGATGGCCTGGAAGGTGTAGAAGCTAATCCCCACTGGGAGGATAATCTCAGCAAGGGAAGAGTCATCGCCAAAGAGGGCAGCAGCCACCTGGGCAAAGACATTCACTGGCTGGAACTCCGTGCCAAAGGCATCGTTCACCACGCCAATGAAGAAGGCCATGTACTTGAAGTAGGCCAGAAGGAGGAGGTTGAAGGCCACGGCGATGGCGATAACTCCCTTGCGCCCCCGCTCCGTCTGCCTCCTGCTGACCAGGGCCCCGAGGTAGTAGTTGACCAGGACGGAGAGGAGAATGAGGGCAAAAAAATAGCCGCAGGACTTGTAGTAGAAAAAGAGGGAGAAGGCCAGGAGGTAGAGGGTTCTCGCCCTGATTCGCTCCTTAATAAATGCATAGCCGAAGGCAAGCACGAGGAAGAAGAGCCAGAACTCCAGGCGGGTAAAGAGTAGCGGGCGCGCCGTGCTGAAGGCAAAGATACCGTATAGGTTGCTGAGTATCGTGTCCATCATTCTGCGGGTATGGTATCTTTCATGCGGGTTAGCGCCCTATAGAGGGCTGTGCCTAGCAGTCGGCCCTGGAGGGTGTAGCCTGTGGGGGAGAAGTGGAGAAGGTCGTGAGCCGTGAGGCTATTGTTGCTCCAGGAGCGTATGCTCCCCTCGCCCCCCATGATGCGGTGGAAATCCCAGAGCGCACACCCCTGCTCCTTGGCAATTTCCCTTATCACCTCCGCCGCAGATGCTGTTCTAGGGTTGATCTTTCTTTTCTTGAATAGGTGGTCGTTGGGGGTTGCAAGTATAACTATGGTACCGGGGCATGCGGTTCGTATTCTGCTCAGAAGAGCGGTATAATCGCGGCGGAAATCGTGGCGGGTAAATTGCGTGTTATAGGCATCGTTTGTTCCGAGGGACAGGATAATAATATCGGGATGCGCTATCTCTAGCTGCGATTCGAGGTTGGTCGCCCGCATGAGAGACTGGGTATCGGCCCCGTTTAGCCCCGCAGCCTGGTAGGCAAGACGCGCCTCCCTATCTGAGAGCATAAAGCCCAGCAGCCTAAACTCCCCCTTGCCCTTTGCGGGCTTGCGAAGACAGAGTGCAAGGCTTTGGGGAGGCTCTTCGAAGATGAAAAGCGCCATCCCCTTCTCCCAGTCAACGCAAGAAGGTTCACGCTTATTGAGCATGGGCGTACAGGCATACTTGGAGGGTTCAAAGAGGACTCGCACCCTTTTGGGTAGGGCGATGTTGCTATGCTTAGGGCGAAGTCGTATGCTAAGGTAAGCACTCGGATTTATAGCCTCCAGAGAGGCTGCTGCCAGGCCATAGGGGGCAGTAGACTGTTTCTCCCGGGTCGAGAGGTGCGCCTTCCATCCCTTGCCCCGGCTCTTGATATCGTAGGCCTCATTGGACTTCGCTATGGCAAAGGGGAAGACGTAACCTTTGGGTTGTGGAGGCAGGCATAGGCGCTCCATGAGGTACTTCCTCACGCTATTGACCGATACATCTGCCTGAATATGCGAATCTCCAATCTGGAGTATAGTGAGGGGTCTATCGCTGTCCTGCTTCCAGAGCATCGTATCGGGGAAGAACTCTATGGCATTGCCAGGCCACTGCTCAGCAAGGCTATCAATGTGCTCCAGTGTCCACCCAGGGGAGGGATGCGCCGCCCAGCCGGCATTCACGAAGAACACCAGCATGCTACAGAGAAGTAGCCAGCTAGGGAATTGGCCCTTACTCGGCACGTGCACCTCCCCTGCTGTATTTAGTATACTCGTCGAGGAGGGCTGCGTAGAACATCTCAGCGATGAGCCTTGCTCCCCTAGGCGTGAAGTGCACGTAATCCTTGGTGGCAAGGGACTTCTTAGCTGCAACCCATGCAAGCATGGCATTAGTCCCCCCCATGGCCGCCTGCATGTCCCAGAAGGCAATGCCCGCCTCAAAGGCCGCCTTGCGCTGGGCCTCCTTGACGATGGGGATATTGGAGTAGGACTGCATGGTCTCCCCGACCTTCTGCGCCATGTCAGAAACTCCAATGAGAATGAATGCGGCAGTGGGGAATAGACGCTTGAGACGGAGAATCTGCCTTTTAAGCTGGCGCTGATAGTAGCTATAGTCCTTAAGGCGGGATGGCACAACGTTTACGCCGAACTGCAGGAGTATAAGACGCGGAGCGAAGTGCTGCGCATAAGCGGTAAGTAGGCTATCCGAAAAGGAAGTAAAGTCAGTTCCGCTGCTACCGCGGAGCGCTACATTATCTACCTGCACCCCATACTGGGTCTCGAGCGAAAGGCCATATACTTCAATAGGCCCCTCCGAGGAGAAACTTAGGGTGAAGGCTTTATCCTTGTGCGGCACGGTGAACGAGTGCTCCTGGTATATGGCGCTACCCTCACTTGTATAGCTATCGTAAATTGTATCTGCAAGATCAATGTCCATCGTCGTGGGACTTACCGTGGGGTGGTAGAGAATACGGCAACGGTTGAAATTCATAGCACGCCCGGCGTTCCTAGAGCGACGCACCACCACATCGGCGAAGTAGTATACGGTATCGTTCTCCTCAAAGGTATCAACGCATCGAGCGAGACTCCCGCAGAGGCCATAGTCCAAGCCCTTTATGCGCTTACGCGCCGGCATGAAGTTGAAGCGCTTCCACCCCTTCGCCTTCATGCGTAGGCCGTAGGGCAAATAGTGGTTGGGGACAAGGGGTACTAGACCTACGCCTCCGCCCCCAAAGGTATTCTGTAGGCGCGAGCGAAGGAAGGACGAGATGCGGTCCCCCTCTATCTGCGAGTCGCCGAAATGGAATATACGAACCTGCTGCTTCTGCGAATTCTTCAGGGCAGCAAAGAAGCGAGACAATTGGGCTTTCCCCCTTTCATCAAACTCTAGAGCTTGGACAACATCTACAGTTGGCAGGGGCGGAGCTGTAAGTACGGTATCAGTCTGCTGGGTGCTATCTACCCCTACGAATGGTACAGGTGCTGTGGCGATTGTCGTATCCGCCTTATCACCGACGAATAGGGCATTGAGGTTCTCCACGGCATTCGCCTGGCTAATGATGCTGCTCACGGCGGAGTCAGGCTCGACGCTTACAGGGTTGGGCCTAAAGCCTGGCAGAGATTCAACCCCCGGAAGATAGCTAGTGCCTAGGATTTCCTCGTTGAGATAAACAAGGGCATAGATAGCGATGAGTACGCCGAGGAGGAAAAGCGGGATACGCTGAAACTTCATGAGCTATCGCCACCAGGGCTACTTCTTGACGTATATCTTTAGCATCTGCCCCACGTTAATGCGCGAACCACGAATGCCATTCCAGCGCCTAAGCTGCGAGACCTTCACGCTGTAGCGCTGGGCTATTTTACCCAGCACATCCCCGCTACGCACCTTGTAGCGTACGAGCTTCCTATTCTTCGGACGGTAGGAGGACTTCCCCCTACGGTTCGCCTTGGGCGGCTCCCTTACGGTCTTGGCTGACAGGTACACCTCACCCTTATAGGCCTTGATGGAGTCCTCATTATCTATAAAAGCACCCACCTGATCAACGGGGAGGCGCAGGACATTCCGACGGGGAGAGGGGAGAAGGTCACGTTTATACTGAGGGTTGAGATCCCGCAGCTGCTTGATGGGCATGGCGAGCACCGTAGCAACCTGCTCCAGGTGCAACCGTCCCTTGACCTCTACGGTGTCAGCTATTGCTGGGAAGGTAATGGGCTTGGCAACTATCCCATGCTCATTCGCATAGGTCATGGCGTAGGTTGCTGCTATAAAGGCCGGCACGTATCCCCTGGTTTCTCGGGGGAGGTAGTAGTATATATCCCAGTAGTTGGTTTTGCCCCCCGAGCGACGTATAGCCTTATTCACGTTGCCGGGACCGCAATTGTAGGCCGCGATAACCAGTGTCCAGTCACCGTACATCTTATACAGATCTCGGAGGTAGCGCGCAGCCGCCACTGTCGAGAGCAACGGATCACGCCGCTCATCAACATAGGAGGTAACCCTCAAGCCATAATGCCTCCCAGTGCTATACATCATCTGCCATAGACCCGTAGCACCAACAGGGGATACAGCACGGGGGTTAAGCGCCGACTCTATAATCGGTAGAACCTTCAGCTCCATGGGTAGCTGGTAGCGGTCGAGGATCTCCTCGAAGATCGGGAAGTAGTGCTCCGCCAAACCGAGCATAACCCCCATGTGCCCACGGGAACGCTTGATGTAGACATTGATATAGTTGCGAACTATACCGTTGAAGTTAAGCTCTATCGGCGAATTGATGCGTGCTAGGCGACTGATGAAAAGCGAGTCGTTGATTTCAGAGACCGCCTCTACGGTATCATCCAGAGCCATCTCTATTGCTAGGTCAACCGAATCCTCCAAGGAGTGGCGCACGTACCACAGGTTAAGGATGCTATCGAGGTTATTGAGATAGGTCTGACACTCGATTTCCTCGAGCATTACCCTCTCCTCCGCCGTAAGGGTATCAGCCTTCGCAGCCCCTACGCTGGCCGGGACGCTCTTCCCCTGTGGGGCAGCAGTCTGCGTATTCGCTGAGGTGTGCGTTATACCTACAAGGAGGATGGCCATCGCCAGGGTGAATATTCTCTGCATTATCGCTTTCATGGTTAGAATCGTAGCTGAACTTGGAGGGCCATCGCCTGGGGAGACTCCCCAACCTGCAGGGGAGCAATGGAGGGTTGCCACATGAGCGAGAGGTTATCGTCCACATTCCAGTAGAATAGGTGGGCACTCACGTAGGCATCGAGCACATTCAGGACGTAGAGGAGGGATAGCATGATGGTATTGAAATCCCGCCACCGCTGGTTGTAGTCGCGCATGTGCTCAAGGTCAGACTGATTGCGCTTACCATTGAACTCATCAACAGTTGTAGGATCCTGGTCCAGTAGTGCAGTCAAAGCCCTATCGTAGCGGTGGGTAAGCTGGTTGAAGCGCACCATGTTTGAGGCGAAATATATGCCTAGCCCGTACATCATGGGCACCTTCCAGTAGCGCTGGGTGTAGACCTGCCCGAGCCCCGGTAGCAAGGCGGAGGCGACCATGGCCGTAACAGGGGAGATATAGCGTCTCTCATGGAAATATAGCGCATCGAAAACCGAAAGGGAGTAGGTGAGGCCCGCCGCTATGTAGGAGAAGCGCGTTCTCCAGCGATAGTTCTTCAGATCCGACTGGTAATCTGCCAAAGCCCCGGGGTCAGTGGGTGCGACCTGGCTATTCAGATCCTGCCACTTATGGTTGAAATGTAAGCCCAGCGCGGTAAAGCCCGCCATACCACCATAGAAAACCGGAAGCTTCCAGTAGTCCCGATTGACTATCTGCCCGAAGCCAGGTATAAAGATGGCTGCCACCGCCAAACGTCCCTGTGGCATCCCATCGCAAAATCGCCGCCACGGGCTGGCATCAGGCGCTACGGGAAGGTCGGGCACAACGGGTGCTGTGGCATCTACGGTACGGTCAGCAGAAACATCTATAGTTGTTAGGCGACCTACGGTATCCGAATGGTGTACTGTATCTGGGGTACCCGCAAGCCTAGTGGAGTGGAAGGAGTCGTTGTCTGGCGACAGCTCAATGCTGGAACCCGTGGAGCTATCCTGCCCAAATGCACCAGTTGCAATGCCGACCACCAGGAGAAGAAGGCTAATGGCCACAACCACCCTCAGCACGCGGTCGTACTGCCGTCCCAGCTTTCCCCAGTCCATCATGGCCCCCACTCCATCCTCCTACTTAAGGCGTTGCAGCTTCTCCATAAGCTCGCGTCGCTCGCCCTCGGTACGGTAGGAGATTACCACCCTACCGCTACCATTGCTCCCGGATTTTACCTGAACGCCCCAGCCCAAGAGCTCATTCAACTCCTTCTGCATGGCAAGGACATGGTCCGCCACCTGCTGATCGGTACGTTTTGCCACCCCCTCCTTCTGCTTCCCCTCCTCATCCCTACTAGCCACGAGTTCCTTCACCAGCTGCTCCACTGCTCGCACAGACAGGCCATGCTCCACTATCTGCGCCGCTATGGCCTCCTGCTGCGAGGCATCCTCAAGGGTTAGCAGTGCACGGGCATGCCCCATGGATATCTTCCTGGAGCGAATACTAGCCTGTATGGAGATGGGTAACCGCATTAGCCGCAGGTAGTTCGTAACGGTTGAACGCTTCTTACCGACGCGGTCAGCCAGCTGTTCCTGGGAGAGGTGGCACACCTCCATAAGATCCTGAAAGCCCAGCGCAATCTCTATGGCATTAAGATCCTCGCGCTGGATATTCTCCACCAGTGCCATTTCGCGAGTCTTAGCATCATCCCCCTCCACAATGTGCACCGGCACGGTATCCAGGCCAGCCAGCTTTGACGCACGCAAACGGCGTTCACCAGCCACCAGCTCGTAGCGCTCCCCAACCCGACGTACCGTAAGCGACTGGATCACGCCGTAGGACTGTATGGATTCGGCCAGCTCAGCCAGCGCCTCCTCATCGAAGTCCTCACGCGGATTGTTGGGGTTAATATCTATCAGATTGAGGTCTACCTCAACCTCGCTTACCCCCATTTCCTTTTTGGGGGGCGACTTCTGCGGTGCGGATGCCTCTGCGGGCGATGCGTTTATCTCCTGCGCCGCCTTCTCCAGGGAGTCTATGCTATCATCCGCTGGTAGACCAGGAAGGATTGCATCTATCCCCTTACCAAGGGCGGGTTTCTTGCCTGCCATACCTACGCCTCCTCCTGCTTATCATCCTGCGAGGACTCCGCACGCACAGTATTACGCTCCAGCAGCTCATGCGCCAGGTTGAGATAGTTGGTCGCACCGGCGCTCCCCGGATCGTAAGTTATGATGGGCTGTCCGTGGCTGGGAGCCTCGCTGAGCTTTACATTCCGCTGAATCATGGTCTCGAAAACCATAGAACCGAAATGCTGCTTTACCTCATTCACGACCTGGTTGGCCAAGCGCGTACGCGCATCGTACATCGTGAAGAGGAAGCCCTCTATCTTAATCATCGAGGCGTACTTCTGCTGCACTATCCTTATCGTATTGAGCAGCTTACCCAGCCCCTCCAGAGCGAAGAACTCGCACTGCACCGGTATGATAACAGAATCGGCCGCTGCCAGGGCATTCAGGGTGACGAGCCCGAGGGATGGAGCGCAATCGATGAATATGTAGTCGTACTCATCAAGCAGGGGGGCGATCGCATTCTTGAGCACAAACTCACGATGCGGCCGCTCTATCAGCTCCACCTCTGCCCCTACCAGATTCACATGCGAGGGGATGACATCCAGCGAAGCCATATCACCCCCAACATTGAGGAGAACATCATGCGGGTCAAAGCCCGCCTCGCCCTCATGGGTTATGCACTCGTATATACCAGCCGTTGCCCTATCCGTAAGGCCCAGACCTGAGGTCGAGTTTGCCTGCGGGTCTGCGTCTATAAGGAGTACCCGCTTGTTGAGCACCGCCAAACAGGCCGACAGGTTAATGGCGGTGGTCGTCTTACCCACACCACCCTTTTGATTCGCTATAGGGATTACTTTGGCCATTGCTCCGTACTTTTCCTTTCTTCTACTGCGACATAAATTGCTCAGTATCCATACACCAAGGGATAAGAACCCTATGGTATGGGGACGCAAATATAAGCATTTAAAGACAACTCGCACGCCGCAAAGTACCAATTCGGCTAACTACAGGACGCTGTACGAGGGGAATAGGCAGAGGGAGTTGCTGTTAGCTCGGAAAGCAGAAACAGAACAAACAGTACAAAGCCACCAGCATTAGCAACGCAAGTCTGGCGGAAAGGCTGTGGGCTAGCCCCGTTGAACAAAGTGTAAAAGCAAAAAACAACCACCCAATACAGAGCAACGGCCCGTAGGCATAGCGGCTCGCCGCATGCCTCAATCTGCCCCAACCACCAATACCCCCCTAAACCGCCCCCCTCCCCCTACAAAAAAGGGGTGCGCCCTCGCGCACCCCTCCCAAAGCAAATATATCCTCCTACTGCAGCAGCGTAACGTTCCCCTTCATGTCGAACAGGTCACCGTTGAAGAACTCGCCGGTGCAACGGAAGGCGAATACCCCCATAGGCAGCAGCCTGCCCTTCATGTAGCCGTTCCAGCCCTGCAGCGGGTTCGTCGTCTCGTAGATCTGCTCGCCCCACCGCGTGAAGATCTGCAGCTTGTACT